>JBOGMR010000127.1:0-4014 GCA_050746825.1 Bryobacteraceae bacterium
TGTTCGACCAGGTGCTGAGAGACGCGCCCGCCGATGGAGAGGCCTCGATCGGACGGGCCCGGACACTGGCGGCGATGGGAAAGACGGCGGAGGCGCTCGATGCGATGCGGACCGCGGTCCGCTCCGCGCCGGACGCCGCGCGCTTACGTCTGGAGTTGAGCCAGTTGTACGCCAAGGCGGGTGATCGGGAAAATGCGGAGTTGGAAGCGGCGGAGTTTCGCCGGCTGCGCGGGCCGCGTGGAGATCGCGCCATTCCGGCGGGCCTCCGCTCGTCATCACCCGACAGGCGCTAGAGACAGAACCAGGAGCACGTTTTCTCCTGCCCTCAAAATCTTGCCGCCCAATAGGGGCTGCTGGGCTTAACGGCCCGATGCGGCAAACCAGACGTCCGGTGGTGTGGAATTGAGGATTGGCAGGCAGCCGGTCTACACGCGCCGTCCTGCTTTCGGCTTTACGTGGTTACGCTGAATCAGCGGAACGTTCGCGTGGTTGGCCGGCTCGGTGATGCCGGCTGGAAACGCGTGAGCGCATGCGTTCGAATCGGGTTATTAGATTATTGATTTGAGCAGCGGCGAAGGTACGGACCCGACCCAATCGGCATCGTCGCTTCCACCGGCTGCAACTCCTACATGCCGAAGTTGGGGCGGTATTTTTCGGGGAGGCGGACGGGCTTGAGGTCGCGGCCGCAGAAGACGTGTTTGGTTTCGCCGGTTGCGAGGAGCCGGGCGTCTTCGGCGAGACGCATTTCGTATTCGAAGCGAACCATGCGCGGATGCGCGTCGGCGAGACGAGTGCGGATCACGATTTCCTGATCGAAGCGCGCGGGGTACGAGTAGCGGCAGTGAGCTTCGGCGACCGCGAGAAATACCCCGTCCTCGGCTTCCATCCGCTGGTAGCTGAAGCCGGCCGATTTGCAGAAGTCAACGCGCGCGACTTCCATCCAAACCAGGTAATTGGCGTAGTAGACGACGCCCATCTGATCGGTCTCGGCGTAGCGGACGCGAAGACGCATCTCGTGCTCGAGCATCGGAGAATTATACCTGGGCGGTGCGGCCGCGCACCGCGAGTCCACAGGCTGCGGCGAGTAGCGCAGCCACGGCGACGGCCTCGAGCGGAATCGTGAAGCTGCCCGTCTGTTTGGTAATTCTGCCGACGGCCCACATCGCCAGCGCGCCGGCGAGGGAACCCGAGCCGCCCAGAAGTCCCGCGGCGGTCGAGATGCGCGTCTCCGAGACTTCCTGCGCCATCGTGAGATACATCGCGATCCAAAGGCCGGCGCCGAAATTGACGGCGATCAAGAGCGGGATGGCGGTGTCGAGACCTTCGACGAAGGGCACGATGGCGGAGACCGCGAGGAACCCCGTGCCGAGCAGGAACATGGCGCGGCGCGCGTTCCGGACGGGCCAGCCGCGGCGCGCCAGCCACAGCGATCCTGCGCCGGAGCAGAGATAGCCGAGATCGAGACCAACGTAGATTGCGGTGAGCACCCAGCCGAGCTGGCGGCCGGCGTCGAGGCCGCGCTGCTGGACCAGATAGGTGGGGAGCCAGTTGAGATTGAAGTAGAGACACGGATTGACCAGACACGAGACGGCGAAGACGCGCCAGAATTCGCGCGTCGAGAGGATCTCGGTATAGGCTGCCCAACCGGCGGCAGGCCGGGTCGAGGCGGTGTCGCGCCACGCAGATTCGAGCGCGGGGCTGCGCGTCGCCGTTGCCCATCCCGCGAACCACAACGCACCCAGAGCGCCGACCGCGACGAATGCCCATCGCCATCCGAAGCTTCCCGCGATGCCGAGGATGAGGCCGGGTGCGATGAGCGCGCCAATGCTGGTGCCGCTGGTGAAGATGCCGTTGCCGAGCGCTCGCTCACTGGGTGGCAGAATTCGCGCGACGATGCGGATGGCCGCGGGCCAATTCGCGGATTCGGTTAAGCCCAGCAGGATCCGAAAGAGGATCAGGCCGGCGAATCCGGTTGCGAGCGAGGTCAGCGATGCCACAGCCGACCAGGCCAGCACGAACGCGCCGTAGATCCAGCGCAGATTCGCGCGATCGAGCACGATGCCGATGCCGAACTGCGCGAGCGTGTACGAATAGTAAAACACGCTGAACAGCCAGCCGAGGGCTTCGTTGTCGAGGCGGAGCTCGGTCTGGATGGCGGGCGCGAGGACCGCCATCGTTTGGCGGTCGAGGTAGTTCAGCGTGGTCGCAAGGAACAGCAGGACGCAGATGCCCCAGCGCCTACTGATAACGCCCCCGCCTCGCGATGAATTCGAGGACTGCCCGGTGATACGGATTGAACTCCGGGTCGGGCACACCGTGCGGCGGGACGGCCGGCGTTTCGTAGCCGGTCTGAAACATGTCGTGGTGGTAGACGATGTAGGCGCCGGGTGTCCACATCTGATGGATCTGGAGGATGTGATCGATGGGGAAAGTGACGTCGCGAGGGCCGCCAAAGTTGGGAGTGCCGTTGCGCGCGGGCTCGTCGTCGACGGCGCGGTCGGCGCGCCCGCCTTCGAGGCGGACATTGGCGCGCCAGCTTTCCTGTGAGAACAGGACGAGATCCACGGCCATCCCCTGCGCGCCGGCGGCTTCGAGAATTGCCTTGAGAGTGACGGCGTGGTTCGCGCGCAGGCCTCCGCCGGCGTTGTAGAGGGAGCAGGTTTTGCAATCGCCGGCGTAGCCGCGGCCCGAGTCCCACTGCGCCAGCGGCAAGCGGCGGCGCGAGTCCCGGCGTGGCAGACACGAGCGTCTACGGCGTGTCAATCGACGGCTCCGTACATACCCGCGCCGTAGCTGCGCGTATCCATCGGATTGAGCGCATGCGCCATGGCCGGTGTCACGAGCGGGATGTGAGGGATCGAGAAGAGATATTCGGACACGGGCCACAGCTCGTCTTCGGTGACCATCCAACTGATCCGGTCAAAGCGAGTCAGGTTGACGGGTCGCGAATAGGCGCGCAGGGTCTTTTGGCCGCCGGGATTGTAGTAGTGTTCGAAATAGGACATGGCCAATTCGCGCAGCGAGCGATACACGGGCTCGCGATACCGCAGGCCGGAGTAGTTCGATTTGGCGACGGCGCCCCAGCACCCGTTGAGGCGGAAGACGGCGAGCACGTGATCGTCGTCGCGCGTGGCTTCGAGGTCGACCAGGAGCGGCGGGAAGCCGTTGTAGCGCAGCGCCGCGGCTGCGAAGAGCGCGCCTTCCAGACATTGCGCCTGGAGATCGCGCAGGACGCGGCGCGGCGATCGGCAGGTCGGCCCTTCCTTCCAGGTGTTGTAAGCGACTCTCTCATCGAGGAAGCGCTGAATCTTGGCGGGCGAGTGGAGCCGTTGCAGGATCTGCCGTTCCGGCCCGAGAAATCCGTTGGACGTCATGGCTAGGTTATTCCAGATTGTACCCGTGGGCGGGCGGCAGCGGGGATGGGGCGCGCGCTAGAATGGGATTTCCTGAGCGCCCCCCCAGTCACAAATGGCCACTGTCAAGTTCGATTATTCGGCAATCGAGACCGGCTATTACGATCGTATTTACCAGCGTCAGCAGGGCGCGCAGAGCAAGTGGCACTGGCTGAAGTTTCAGTACATCAGCGATCTGCTCGAAGCGCACGGCGCGGGGGCTGCAGGATGGCGGGTGCTCGACATTGCGTGCGGACCCGGCACTTTTGTCGGATCGCTCGACGCGCGTATCGACGCGACCGGAGTCGATATTGCGCAATCGCAAGTCGACTACGCCACGCAGCACTATGGCGCCGCCCGGAAGCGATTTCTGCGCATCGACCCGGGTCCGCTGCCTTTTCCCGACAATAGTTTCGATGCGGTCACCGTGATCGAGCTGCTCGAGCACCTGCCGATGGATCAGAACGTCGCGCTGCTCAATGAGGTGCGGCGCGTACTGAAACGGCGGACGGGGATGCTGGTGGTCTCGACGCCGAACTATAGCAGCGGCTGGCCGTTGCTGGAGCAGATCGTGAACCGGTTCGGCGAACTGTCCTACGCCGATCAACACATCACGCGGTTC
>JBOGMR010000128.1:0-8183 GCA_050746825.1 Bryobacteraceae bacterium
CTCCTGCATCTGCTGCGCCTGCTTCACCATCGCTTGCATGTTGCCTGGCATCTTCATGGATTACTCCTTGAGATTGCGGACGGTGCGCACCTGTCCGCCGAATGTTTGTTGGAAGCGCTGAACTTCAGGATTCTCGAGGGCGCGACGCGTGAGGTCGTCGTTAGGGGTTCGTGCGGATTGCGCCGGCGCAGGTGAAGCACCGGCCGTCGAAGCCTCGGTCGCAGTGATCGTTATCTTGAGCGATCGGCCCAGGATCTTTCGCACGGCTTTGTTGATGTGGTCCTCTTTCATCGCGAAGAGAAACTCCTTGGGCGTCGCGAAGTGCAGCTCTGAAGCCGAAGCCCGCAACGACGAGTGCTCGACGCCGTCGGCCGTGAAAACCATGCCTAGCTCGATGAGGCAGGCGTGCAGACCCTGTTTCCACTCGAGGCCGGTTGATGGAACGGCGCCCGCGGCTGGTGGAAGCGGAGCAGGCGCCAGCGCGTTGGCGCCGTCAGAGAGCTGCGGCTCGCCGCGCGATGCCTTCTTCGCGCGATCGACTTCGAACGGCGTGGGGCGTGTGGGTGCAGGCGGCGACGGCGCGGCCGGTCCAGCCGTCCGTACAGGGGAAGGATTTGATTTCGGTCCCGGTGCTGCGACTTCGAGCGACGCCAGCGCCTCCTCAATCGCCAGCAGCTTTCCCGCCTGCACCATGCGGACCAAGCCCAGCTCGAGATGGAAGCGGGGCTGCAGCGATGCCTGCAAATCCTTGAACAGATCGAGGGCGAGCTGAAGGTAGCGCGTCAGGTCCTCTTCCGAAAAGCCCGCGGCGATCCCGGCCAGTCGCTGCCGCTCTTCGACTGACGCCGGGATCAATCTTGGCTCAGCCACCTTTGCGACCAGCAGATTTCGGAAGTAACGCGCCAGCTCGCGGCTGAAATGCTGCAGGTTGTGGCCGTTGCGCTCGAGCTCATCCACGATGGCCAGCATGCGCGAGGGGCTCGACTCGCTGAGGGCAGTGGTCACCTGATACAGTGTTTGGAGCGAAAACCCACCCAACAAACTGCGAACCTGCGCCGCTTCTAGTTTCGACCCGCAGCAGGCGATGGCCTGATCGAGCGCCGAAAGCGAATCGCGAACGCTGCCTTCGCCGGCCTGTGCAAGCACGGCGATCGTGTCCTCATCGGAGTCAATCCCTTCTTGCGAACAGATCCAGCGGATCCGCGAAGTCACCTCATCGAAATCCACAGAGCGAAAACTGAACTGCTGGCATCGGGACGCGATCGTCGCCGGGATCTTGTGGGTTTCGGTCGTGCACAGCACGAAGACGGCCCACGGGGGCGGTTCTTCGATCGTCTTCAACAGTGCGTTGAAGGCCTCATTCGTGATTTGATGCGCCTCATCGATGATGAATACCTTGTAGCGGTCCCGCGCCGGCTGGTAGCGAACGTTCTCGCGAAGCTCTCGCATCTCGTTGATGCCGCGGTTCGATGCGGCATCGATCTCGATCACGTCGACCGAAGAGCCTGCCGCGATTTCCACGCAGCTCGAACATTCGCCGCAAGGCTTGTTCGTGGGCCCGGAAACGCAGTTCAAACAGCGCGCCAGAATGCGCGCGACGGTCGTCTTTCCTGTCCCGCGCTGTCCGGAGAAGATGTACCCGTGTGCGATGCGGTTCTGCGCGATCGCGTTTTCCAGCGTGCTCTTGACGTGTTCCTGGCTAACCACGTCGGAGAATGTTTGCGGCCGGTATTTTCTAGCGATGACTTGGTACATGCCGTGACCTGAGCTGGAGTGGGCACTGCCAGGCTCCGGGTGATCCGCGGCACACAGGGTGAGCTACTACCGTTGCTTCCTTCCGGACCTGGCGGGGTTCGCAGCCTCCTGTTGCACGAAGCCCGGAACCTGACAAGTATCCATCCTATCATGCAGGCTCGGCGGTCTGCCCTCGCGATATAATCGCGGAATGACAATCTCCCGCCGTCATGTGCTCTCCGCCTCCGCCGCGGCGTCCATTTCGCGCGTGCTCCGCGCTGCGCCGCTCGCTGAGTTCCGTCTCGGCGTCACGAGCGACGAGATCGATGAGGACGTGCTGGCCGCGGCACGATTCTTGCGCGAGTTCAAGCTTGGATACGCCGAGGTGCGCTCGGTTTGGAGCACATACAATACCGAGCAGCCGCTCGACAAGATCCGCGAGATGAAATCGATTTTCGATCAGCACCAGATCCGGACCTCCGTCCTCGGCACCGCTTTCTTCAAAATCCCGCTGCCCGAGGATACGCCGCAGGGACGGGGCGTGCTCGATAACCAGTGGGCCATGCTCGACCGCGGCATGGAGCGGGCCAAGATTCTGGGAACTGACGCGCTGCGAGTCTTCGCGTTCATGCGCAAACAGGGCGAGACTCCGAACGAAAAGGACTGGGGACGGATCTTCGAACTGGTGAGCGAAGCCGCGCGGCGGGCAAAGTCGCGCGGCATGCGACTGGCGCTTGAAAACGTTGGCGGCAGTTTCTGCTCGCGAGGAGAGGATTCCGCAAAACTGCTAAAAGGCATTCCAGACTCCACGCTTGGCTTGACATGGGACCCCAACAACGCGGGCGCGTCCGGCGAGAAGCCGTTTCCTGACGGTTACCGCCTGCTCGACCCAGCACGCATCTTCCACCTCCACCTGCGCGACTTCAAACACATCGGCGGGAAGGTCGAATGGACCGCTGTCGGCGAAGGCGAGTTCGACAACCTGGGCCAACTCCGGGCGCTGCGAAAGGACGGGTACAAGGGTACGTACACGCTGGAGACTCACTACAGGAGTCCGCACGGTAAGGCGCACGCGAGCCGCACGTCACTGACGGCACTCCTTAAAATCATCGAACAGGTGTAGGCACGATCAGCGTGTCGATTGGAACTTGCGGGCTTCATCGCGGCTCACGGCGCACCGAAACCCAATCCGCGCATACTGCTTTAGCTGCAGGAGCTGCGGCGCGTGCGGAACCCGTGTTGTGAGGGTGGCGGTCCGTGCGAACAACCCAGGCCCCCTCACTACGCGATATCCGGCTTGGTCGCGCGGCACTGTCGCAGGATTGCCGGCGTAAAACTTGTACTCGCCAGCGACCCATTCAGCCGCGTTAGCGGCCATGTCGAAGATGCCGAACGGGCTCCGATCCGCTGCGAATGTTCCGGCGCCAGCTACGTCTTCGGGGAGTTTGCGCGGCTCGTTCCCCCATGGGTAAAGCCGCCCGTCGGATCCACGCGCCGCCTTTTCCCACTCGGCCTCGCTCGGCAGACGCTTCCCGGCCCACTCTGCAAACGCGGCGGCTTCATCCCAGGAAACATTGACGATCGGAAATGTTTCTTGCGAAAAGTATCGATCGGCCGGGAAACGTCGTCCGGTCGAATCACAAAACAGCTTGTACGATGCGTTCGTAACTTCAATTCGATCGATGTAAAAGGCAGCAAGCGCGACGCGATGCGCGGGCGCTTCGTTGGGAGCGCCTTTCTCGCTACCCATCAGAAACTCGCCTTCCGGGATGAGCACCATCTCCCCCGTGGAGGTATTCAAAACAGGCGGCAGCGGCGGCGCAGGAGGCGGCGCCGGCTCCTCCCGGCGCGATGGAGGTGGTTCCGGCGCTTCATTTGGACGGAATGCCCGTATCGAGACGACGAGTAGAATTACTGCGGCCAAGCCCCCGATCGCGGCCCACAGCCAGTGCTTTCCACCTTTCGGCGGCTGAGGCGACGGCGTACGCCCCTGGGCAACCGGCTGGACCGGCTGCGTCAATTCGGGACTCAGTCGTTGAAACGCGTGCAGCGCTTCCTCAAGCGTAATCGTGCGGGCTGTCGCCTGCTTTTCGATCATCCTTTCGATCGTGTCCGACAAAAGCTGTGGGAATTCCGGCACGATATTCCGAAGTGGCTGGACGCGAAGGTTGGGGTCCGCGTGCCAGGTCAACCAACCGAGATCGGCATTCGATTCGCCGATCTGCGTAAACTGGTCTCCAAAGAGCTTGGCGCCTGCGAGCATCTCGTAGAAGATGAAGCCCAAGGCATAGACGCCGCCGGCCGCGGAATCCTGCTTGCCCGCCTGAAACATCTCTGGCGCCGTGTATTTCGGCTCAATCGCTACCGTGGCTTCGAGCTGCGGAGCCGCATCGGACAGAATCTCGACTCGGCCGTCGCCGGCGACACGTATGTTGGCCGGCGTCAGCGCGACGTGATGCCGGCGGGCAGCGCGTATGGCCAACACCGCTTGAATCGTTTGAACGAACAAGGGCAGCGCCGCCTCTATCGCGGCCGGTTCTTCGCGTCGAAATTCAGTCAGGCTTCCGCCCGCAACCCGCATACACCCGTCGACTCCCGCGCCGGCAGCCCTGAGCTCGTCGACGGACTGGAAGCGTTTCGACGGTTCCAGTTCGAGACACTTCTCGATGAGCCGCGACAAAGCCGGTGTGATGTGCGGGCAGAGAATCCGCAACTGAGAGGCCTGACCGAGGAGCGGCTTGTGGCCGGTGAGCATTTCGTAGAACATCACACCCGCGGCGTAAATGTCCGTGGCCGCGGACGGCGCGCCCGCTGTCAGCAGCTCTGGAGCCATATAGGCCGGCGTTCCCATGGCTAGCCCCTGCGTAGCGTCGCCACTCTGGTCGCGTGCAATGCCGAAGTCCATGAGCTTGACAGCGCCGGCCCGATCAATCATGACGTTGAGGGGCTTGATGTCGCGATGGATGACCTGCCGCGAGTGGATGTAGGCCAGGGCCGCGCAGAACTGCTCGAAGATCGGGAAGAATGCGGACGGCGCGATGCACCCTTTCTCTGCAATCTCAGCGGCCACCGTCGTACCGTCCACGAATTCCATCGAGATGAACATCTGTCCGGCGTGCTCGCCGATATCGTGAATCCGGACTACGTTCGGGTGGCTCATACGCCGCGCCAGCAACAGCTCCTGCTGGAATCGGCCGAGCAACCTGGGATCTCTCGCCGCGGACGTCGTAATGATCTTGAGTGCGATGACTTCGCGGGCAAGCGCGTCGTTCGCTTTATACACTACCGCCATCCCGCCAGCGCCAACATGCGCGAGGATCTCGTAGCGGCCGGCGAACGTATCGCCTTGCTTCAGCGCAGCCGCCTGAGGGCCGGTCGCTCCTTGCGGATCACTCACGGAGGTGATTGTATCAAGCCGCCGGGCAGCGATCGAGGGCTTGATCCAGCCGCACAAAAACTACGATTGCATCGCACAATTTATACGATTGTATCGTATAATTTATACGATGTGGATAGATCGCGAGATTCAGAACCTTCTGCCCGGCCTTGTCCGCTCCCGGCCCGTCGTCGTGGTTACCGGGGCACGGCAGACCGGCAAAACGTCTCTCCTCCAGAAGCTGCTTCCGGACATCCGGTACATCTCTCTCGACCTGCCAAGCGACGCAGAACTGGCCAACAGGCAACCGCGTGTTTTCATGACGCGATATCCTCCCCCGCTAATCGTGGACGAGGTCCAGTACGCTCCGCGCCTATTCCGGCACATCAAGTACGTCGTGGATGCAGATCGGCCGCGCAACGGCCAGTTCATCCTTACTGGATCCCAGCGATTCGGTCTGATGAAGGAAGTATCGGATTCGCTCGCAGGCCGAATCGAAGTCGTGGACCTGGAGCCTCTCTCGGCGCGCGAGATCCGAAACACGATCAAGAATATCAGCCTCACTGATCTGATCCTGCGTGGTGGCTACCCGGAACTGTATCGGAGCCGCGGCCTCGATAGCCACCGGTTTTATCGCTCTTACATCGCTACCTATCTGGAGCGCGACGTGCGCACGCTGCTGGGCGTATCGAGCCTGCGGGACTTTGAGCGGTTTCTGCGCGCGTGCGCGCTGCGGACTGCGCAACTACTGAACAAGGCTGATCTCGCCCGAGATGTCGGCATCAGCCCGTCGACCGCGAATCAATGGCTGTCGGTGCTCCAGGCGTCCGCTCAGGTCGTGCTGCTGGAGCCCTATTTTTCGAACCAGACCCGATCGCTCGTCAAGAGTCCAAAGCTGTATCTCACTGATACGGGAGTGCTCGCGGCGCTCCTGAACATTCAGACGGCGGATGAGCTGCGCCGGTCGCCACTGATCGGCGCGATCTGGGAGACTTTCGTTTTTGGCGAGTTGCGAAAGCGCGAGGCAGTCCGGCAAAGATCCCATTCGATCCACTTCTGGCACGATCGCCTGCATGAGGTGGATTTTGTCATCGACCGGGGTGGGCGTTATGAATTCTATGACGCCAAATGGACCGAGGAGCCGGACTCCGGCGATGCGTCGCAGATGGAGTATCTTCGCCAAACGGTCGGCTCCCAGAATGTCATCAAAGCCGGGGTGATTTGCCGCACGCACACGCCGTTTCCGCTGTCGCGCAAAGTGCGCGCGATCTCGATCGACGACTTGTAGACTCAAGATCTGCTCTAGGCCTGATCCAGCTAGGCCGAGTCCGGCGACGGGCGCTCGAAGACGGGACGCAGCGGTGCGCTCCCGTCGAGCACCTTCCCCCAGAAGATGCTCTTGCGTTTTCGCCGCATGTCGTCGATGTTGGTCTGCATGATGTTCTGAACGTGCCGGCTGAAGTCTCTGACCAGGCGCGCATTCTCCGCATCGGCAGGTTTCAATCCCGCTAGGGGCACCGGAGGCAGAACGCGCATGTGCCACTTGGTGGGGATTGGAATCGGCGCCAGCGGAAACAGGGGCGCAATCGGGAGATAGGGCCAGCCGAACTCGCGCGTGACATAGCTCGAATCGATGCGCGCCAGGATCGGAAAGATTTCCGCATGTCCCACAACCGCCGCCGGAACGATCGGCACTTGATTCTCGATGGCGATTCTGGCGAACGCGCTCTTGGAGAAATCGCGAAGTTGGAACCACTGCCTGTACGGAGTGAAGGCGCCGCGGATACCCTCAGGAAAAATGCCGACTAGATTACCGTCAGTAAACAAACTCGCCGCGTTCTCCTGACAGGCGATCACTCCGCCCAGTTTCGTCAGAAAGTTGCACAAAAACGGAAACTTCAGCAGCGAAGGAATGATCAGGAAGCGGATGATCCGCTGGCGTTGCGTCAAGACCAGCGAAAGATGCATCACCGCGTCGAGAGGCATGAAACCGCGGTGGTTCGAAACGTAGAGTCCAGGTCCATTCTCCGGGATGTTCTCTATTCCTTCGGAATCAATGCGCCAATAGACGCTGCGCAGGAACCAGAACCACGCGCCCCAGGCTCGTATGTAGTCGACGTCGAGGCCGTAGTTGTCGTACGGTTTTCGCAGCAACCCAACCCGAGCGCCCGGCCTGGTACGCACGAACTCGTCGAGCGCCGCGAGCGACGACTTCTCCGGCAGAAAGCCGAGCTCGCGTGCGGCCCGCGCGCCAGAGACAGTCCAGTTATGCTGCATCGCTTGGAGCTCGACACCGCCAAATGTGGGGACCCTCCGGACGCCCGCAGCCCGAAAGACTTTCTTCAAAGGGATCACGCCGGACCCAGTGATGTTGAAGATCCCGGTCGCGTCCGAATTCGAAGCGCTGACGAAGGCGCGCGCTGCATCCCGTAGCGCCACAAACTGCACGTTCGGATCGTGTCCGGCTAGCGCTTTGCCGGAAGCGCGCGCGATCTCGCGCACGATCACATCGCCTTCCTCCGGCGCGAGCAGATTCGACAAGCGCAACACCGCTGCGTTGGAAAACGCCAGGGCCTTTTCCTCGGCACGCAGCCAGCGTTGCTCCGGCGCATTTGGAGGCAACAGCGAAATGCGCTCTTCCGTCATCAGGCCCGGGTTCTTAATGCTGGAGCCGTACGCATAAGCGGTGCTGCGAAGAACCAGGCGCCGCAGCCCCGGGGCCGCAAGCGCGCTGTCTACCAACTCCGGCTCGAGACAGACGACAACGCCTTCCGGCCCTTCGGACGGCGCCAGCGCCGCGATCTCCCGCTTCAGCGGGCCGTCGCGACCGAGCACCGTCAAGCTCATTTTTGAATACCCTTCAGAAACAGCTCGGCCATCTCACGAACCAGCCGCTCCTCGTCGAGCGTCTCGACTTGTTTGCCGCCAAACAGTTCCACCACCAGCAGGATGAATGTGAGTGCGGATAGAAACATGGCCGCGGCGG
Source organism: Bryobacteraceae bacterium (assembly GCA_050746825.1). Classification (GTDB taxonomy): domain Bacteria; phylum Acidobacteriota; class Terriglobia; order Bryobacterales; family Bryobacteraceae; genus JBOGMR01. The sequence continues at coordinate 8,097 of JBOGMR010000128.1, forward strand.
CTTCCACATCGACATCCTCGCGTAACTCGCCCAGGTTCTTGCGGACGTTGAGAAACTCGGTGAACAGCAGCCGCCCCTGCACGATGA
>JBOGMR010000129.1:0-7086 GCA_050746825.1 Bryobacteraceae bacterium
CAGTGAGTTCTCCATGCGGATGTAGCTCAACTCGCTCGTGCTGTTGTACTCGTCGAATGCCTTGCGGAACTCCGGGTCGGCGGCCATTTTCTCCGAGGCGGCGTCGAAGGCAGCCATCGACGGGTAGCTCACCACCGCCAGCACAAACGGGCTTTGCTCGGCCACCACGCTGCCGAAGAAACCGAGCGGCCCGGCGCCGGCGCGCTGTGCGGCCGGAAGAAAGTGCTTCGCCAGAAACGCCTGCGACCGCTCGGCCTGAGAGCCGTTGCGAAGCCGGAAATATCGCAGCTCGATGGTGGCGTTCTTCGTTGCGGCGCGCGCGGGCATCGCGGCCCAGGTGGCGGCAGTGAGAAAATAACGGCGGTTCATCAGTCGTTCACTCTATTACAATTCCCGGCTGGAATGTTGCAAGATAGAAATTGTGGCGTTGGTTCTGAAAAACACGCTTTGGATGGGGTCGCTCGCCGCCGCGCTGGTGCTGGGGAGCGCCCCGGTGACGTTCGTGATCCTGAATACGCTTGACGTACGTTCCGGCAAGCTGCCGGAGGGCTGGCAGATGAAGGTAAACCGTGGTGTACCGAGCGTGGCGGCGGTCAACAGCGAGGGCGGCCAGGTCCTGCGGCTGAAAAGCCGCGACGCTTCGTTCGGCCTTGAGCGCGGCGTCGACGTGAATCTGCAGCAGTATCCTTATCTTTCGTGGCGATGGATGGTGACGCAACTGCCTCCACGAGGCGATTTCCGCCGTGCTTCAACCGACGACCAGGCCGCGCAGGTCTTGGTGGCCTTCACCGATCGCCGCGTGTTGACATACCTCTGGGACACCACGGCGCCTCAGGGGCTGATGCAGAGCGCCAGCTCGATTCCCTTTGTCCACATCTTCGCCGTTGTCTGCCGTTCGGGCGCGGCCGAATTGAGCCAGTGGGTCACCGAGGTGCGGAACATCCCCGAGGACTACCGCAAGGCGTACGGCAAGGATCCACCGCGCGTGAAGGGGATCCGGCTCCAGATCAACACGCAGCATACCAGGACGTCGGCAGAGAGTTATTTCGGAGAGGTGGCGTTCCGGAGCGTGCTGTGAGGTGGGCTGCACCACCCGCCCTGTGACAGAGCGGCTGCGCGGGCAGACCATCCTCATCACCGGCGCGACCGGGTTCATCGGCAGCCATCTGGCGAAGCGGCTGGTTGACGCGGGGGCTCACGTGCGCTGCCTGGTGCGGTCCGGCAAGGCCCTTCCCGAGGGGATGGTGGCCGTTCCGGGCGACCTGCGTAATCCAGTGCAGCTCGATCCCTCCGACATTGTGTTCCATTTGGCCGGTGTGACCAAGGGTTCCGATGCGCAGGCCTACTTCCACGGAAACGTTGAGACCACCAAGAATCTGCTGGCTGCCCTTCGGACGCGCCGTCTGGTGCACGTGAGCAGTCTCGCAGTCATGGGTCCATCGAGAGATGGAAATCCTCTCGACGAGAATGCTCTCACGCGCCCGGTGTCCGACTACGGGCGCTCCAAGCTCGACGCCGAGCGTGCGGTGCGAACGTCCGAGTTTGCGAGCGCCGCCGTGATCGTGCGTCCGCCGGTGGTGTACGGGCCTGGTGACAGAGATGTGTTCGAAGTGTTCCGAGCCGCATCGAAGGGGTTCTTCTTCCGCATCGGCCGGGTGGAACGATACTTCAGCTACGTGTTTGTGGATGACCTGGTGGACGGCTTGATTTCCGCGGCTACGATCGATTCGGCGGCCGGAAAGACGTTCTTTTTGGCGAGTCCGAGTCCGGTCTCCTGGACGGAATTCGCGGACAGGATCGAGTCCCTCATGAACCGGAAGTGCAAGGTGGTATCGCTTCCGGAGTCTGTCGCCTTCGCCGCAGCGGAGGTCGCCGAGAAGCTCTCCAGGCTGGGTCTCGCGCCCAAGGTCTTGACCAGGGACAAGGTTCGGGAAGCGCGTCACCGCTATTGGATCTGCGGAACTGCGCATGCCGAATCGGTGCTCGGATTTCGCGCCAAAACGAGCTTGGACGAAGGTCTCGCCACCACCCTTACGTGGTATAAGAATTCAAAGTGGCTGAAATCGTAACGGAACGTGAGACCGTGACCCCGGTGCGCACGGGCGTCATGGACTGGTGGCCGGTTGACCGTTTGATCCTTGGATACTTCGCAGCGGCGACCGCGGCCGAGGCGGCGTGGTGGAATCGGATTCCTGGTGCGGGATGGTTGATTCTCGCCCACGTGCTGGCTGTGGCCGGGCTGTGGCTCGCGGTCCGGTATCCCGACTCCCGAACCAGCGTTGCTTTCCGCCACTGGTATCCGCTACCCTATGTCGCGGCGTGTTACAAAGAGATGGCGATTCTGATCCCCGCCATTCGCAGCTCGTCAGCCGACGAGGTTGTGGCAAAGCTCGACCTGGCGCTCTGGGGCGTGCATCCCACGGTATGGTTGGAACGCTTCCGCAGTCCCCTGACAGCGGAAATGCTGCAGATCATCTACGCGGGTTTTCTGCCGGCAGTCCTGCTCACAGCATATGTGCTGTGGCGGCGGCGCCGGCTGGCCGATTTCCGGTTCTACGCGTTCCTGATCGCGATCGGATTTCTCGCGTCGTACGCCGGTTACCTGCTGGTGCCCGTACGCGGGCCGCGATTCCTGCTGGCATCCTTGCAGAGCTACCCGCTCGAAGGCCTCTGGCTGTTCGATTTTCTCCGGAGCGGGCTCGATCAGCTCGAATCGGCGCACTACGATTGCTTCCCCAGCGGTCACACCGAGTTGACGCTTCTGGCAGCGCTCGGCAGCGGCGTGGTGTCGCGGAAGCTGTCGATCGGCATGCTGGTTTATGCGGCGGGAGTAATGACCGCGACCGTCTATCTCCGCTATCACTACACGGTCGACGTGTTTGCCGGAGCGCTACTGGCGGCTTTGCTCTGGCTGACCGCGCCGGCACTGTACAGGTGGCTTGGCGGGAAGGTCTGACGGTGGCCGGTCTGCGCGTGATTCCCGTCCAGTCCGCGAGAGAAGAGAACCTTTTCCTCGAGTTCCCGTATAGCCATTACAAGGATCTTGCGAACTGGGTGCCACCCCTTCGGATTGCGCAGCGCGACCTGCTCGACACCGCCAAGCACCCCTTCTACCAGCACGCGCAATTGCAGCGCTTTCTCGCGTTGTCCGGCGGGAAAGTGGCCGGACGGGTGGCCACGATTCTGGATCGCGATCAGTTCGAAGCCGGGCAGGGCTTTTTTGGGTTCTTCGAGTGCATCGACTCCCAGCCGGTGGCGACATCGCTGCTTGACGGGGCGCGTGAGTGGCTCATCCGCTGCGGGGTCAAGCGGATCCGCGGTCCGGTCAGTCCCTCCACCAACTACGAATGCGGCGTGCTGGTCGACGGCTTCGATTCGAGGCCCTACGTGATGATGCCGTATAACCCGCCGTTTTATTCGGGGCTGATTGAGGGCGCCGGTTTCAGGCAAGCGAAGGATCTGATTGCCTATGGCGGGCCGGTGGCGGCCGTCGACGGTGACAAGGCCCGGCGCATCGCCAGCCGCGTCCTCAAATCGGGCAGCATCAGCATCCGCCCGATCCGGATGAAGGAGTTCGATTCGGAAGCCGACACCATCTGGAATATTTACAATTCTGCATGGAGCCGGAATTGGGGCTTTGCGCCCATGACGCAGCAAGAATTCAAATTCCTCGCGCGGGATATGAAGGCTATTGTGGATCCGGGATTCGCCCTGATCGGAGAAGTGAGCGGCCGCGCCGTGGGGTTTGCACTGGCGCTGCCCGATATTAACCGCGCCCTGGTGCACGCGCGCGGGCGGCTTTTTCCGCTGGGATTATTGCGGATTCTCTACTACCAACGCCAGATTCGAAGCGTCCGAGTACTAGCGCTCGGAGTGCTGGAGGAATTCCGGACGGCGGGGATCGCGGCGGCTTTCTATAGCGCCCTGATCGACCATGCTCGTAGTCGCCGCTACGAGGAATGCGAGTTCTCTTGGGTGCTGGAAGATAATATACTAATGAATCGTTCCATTGAAGCCCTGGGCGTGCGCAAGTACAAGACGTATCGCATCTACGAGTGGACGGAGTAAGAATGCCGAGTGGATCAGCAGTAGCCGGGGTTGAGCGTGCCGCCAGAGCCGCGCTAGACATCTTCGAGAAGTGCCGGACTTTCACGCGTCCCGGGGAACTGCAGGCAGCCGGACTGTACATGTACTTCGAGGTGTTCGGCGCCCGCAAAGGCTGCGGTCCTGGCGAAGTGCGGATTGGAGACCGCAAGGTGTTGATGTTCGGATCCAACGACTATTTGGATCTGATTACCCACCCCGAGGTCGTGGAATCGGCTACCACTGCGATTCGAACGTATGGCAGCGGCTGCAGCGGTTCACGCCTGCTGAACGGAACGCTCGACCTCCATGTCAAGGCGGAAGCCGAGCTGGCGGCGCTGGTGAGGAAGCAGTCGGCGATCATTTTCGGCACGGGCTTTCAGGCCAACTACGGGGCGCTCGGTGGCTTGGCGGAAAAAGGCGATGTGTTGGTCTGCGATCACACCCTGCACGCCAGCCTGGTCGAGGGCTGCCTCCGGTCGACGGCTCGGACCGCGCGTTTCCGGCACAACGATCTCACGCACCTGGAGCGCTGCCTGCAGAATTGCTCCGAGGACGAGCGGCTGCTGATCGTATCCGAGGGCGTGTTTAGCATGGAGGGCGACCTGGCGGATTTGCCGGGCATCGTCGCACTGGCCAAGCGCTATCACGCGCGGACGTACGTCGACGAAGCGCACGGCATTGGCGTTGTCGGTCCGACCGGTGCGGGCGCTGCCGAACAGTTGGGTGTGCTCGACGACGTGGACATCGTGATGGGCACATTTAGCAAGTCCCTCGCGTCGGTGGGCGGATTCCTGGCCGGACCGGCGGCTGTGATCAGTTATCTGAAACACACCGCGCGGCCGTTCGTTTTTTCGGCGAGCCTTCCTGCGGCGTCGGTCGCAGCGGTGCTGGCGGCGTTGCGTGTGATGCGCCAGGAGCCGGAGCGCCGGCAAAGGCTTTCGCGCGTGGCCAACCGGCTGCGGGTAGAACTCCGCTCGCGCGGGTTCCGAGTGCTCGATGGGATCACGCCGATCGTTCCCGTGGTGATTGACGAGGAAGTCGACCTGTGCCGGCTGTGCAAGACGTTGCTCGAAGAAGGGATCTATACGAATCCGGTGCTGCGGCCGGCAGCGTCGCACAATCTCCTGCGGATTTCATGTACGGCGGCCCACACCGACGCGCACGTGGATCGGCTGGTGACCACGATCGAGCGAGTGGCAAAGCGTCTGCGCATCCCGCTCGGCGAAATCGCCTAGCAGCCGCTTGCTTACGCGCGCGGCTCAGCAGAATGAACCCGTTAAAAGAGCCGCGACCGTGAGGGAGCGGTTTTTACGACGGGCTGCTAGACCTAAACTACATCGGCGAACGAGCGTCGAAGCTTGTGGAACCAGGCATGGCCCAGGATGAACGCCGCTCCCGAGACGATCCACAGCTTCCAGAGTGAACCCCACGCCGGCGCCGTATTCTCGAGCAGCACAGCCCTGTAGCCACGCACCAGCACAGCGATCGGATTCTTCGCCAGGATGGGCGCCATCGCCGGCGGGATCGAGCCTTCCGGGTAGCAGATCGGGGTCAGAAAAAACCAAAGCGTCAGCGTGAATCCGATGACTTGCCCGAGGTCGCGCACGAAGACACCGAGCGCCGCGAGGAACCAACAGGCGGCGAGCGTCAGCATCACCTGCGGGACAAGCAGCGCCGGGAGCCACGCGGCCGTCGCCGGGATTGCGCCGCGCACCACCAGGAGCGCGATCAGGAACAGAAGAAGCGCGATCGCTTGCGTGGTCAGGCCGGCCGCGGTGAGGTTGACCGGGAGCGTCTCCACAGGAAAGACCAGCTTCTTCACGAAATTCCGGTGCTCCAAAAGGACCGATGGCGCGCGGCCCGCCGCTTCGCTGAAGGCCAGCCAGGGCAGCATACCGGCCAGGAAGTAGAGGGCGAAGCCGGCGCGGCTCGGGTCGCCGGCGAAGCGGCTTTCGAGGACGATCCCGAAGACGAAGAAGTAGGTCAGCATCAGCAGCAGCGGCGTGAAGACTGTCCAGAGCGCGCCGCCGAAGGAGCCGCGATAGCGCCCGAGCACGTCGCGCCGGACCATGGTGCGAATCAGGGCGCGATTTCGCCACAAGGTTGCGATCGGGAGCGTGAACGCGCGTCCGGCGGACCGGAGGAAACGCTCGCGGCCGATCGTTCGGCGCGTCACCGGACGCAGGCGTTCGACGCGAGCCTCGCCACCGCTCACAATGGCGTCGATCGCCAGGAACCGCCAACCCGCGTCGTAAAACCAGGCTACGTCCTCGCGCATCGGTGAGACGAACACGCGATAGCGCCCTGGCTCGGCCGGAAGATCGACGCGCATCTCGAGGGACGCGGAATCGCCGGGCGCCAGATCGCTCGCGAGCGTTGTGCGCGGGCCGTCGATGAGCAGTGTGTCCCTGGCAGGGTCGAATACGTGGTAGCCGAAAGCGAAGCCCTCGTCGCGGCGCCAGGCCGATGGCGAATCGTTGCGCACGCGAAAGGTCGTCCGCAAGCTGCTGCCGCGGACCGGTTCAGCCTTCGCGTCGGCATACGTCGCGCTCATGTGTAGAGCCAGGAAGGATAGCGCTCGCGCACCGTCCCAATTTTCTTGCCCACCGCGTAGATCCCCTCGCCCCGCAGATGCGCCGGGAGCTGGTAGCGTTCCAGAAGATGCGAGACCCAGGCGAATTCCGGCTTGGGCTCATCGCGGAACGGTCCTGTTTCGAGCAGTGTCACGCTGAAGCCCGCAGTTTCGAGCAACTGGTGAATCTCGCGCGGCGCGTACTCGCGGTTGTGGCGCGCATCCACCGTGCCGCCTTCCGGCGGCCGCATGTAAGCGTGGAAGAAGCCCGGATGATATCCCTGCAGAATCGCCGCGACCGCGCGCATCGACGCGATGTTCGGCGTGGTGAGCACCAGATGCCCGCCGCCCTTCAGGATGCGATTCACTTCGCTCATCAAATGCATCGGGTCCGCGAACAAATGCTCGATAAGCTCGCAGCACAGTAC
>JBOGMR010000130.1:0-4441 GCA_050746825.1 Bryobacteraceae bacterium
CCCTTGGACCGGCCCGTCGTGCCTGACGTGTAGACCAGGGCCGCGGGCGCATCGCCGTCGATCGGCGGACGCTCAGCGAGCGGTTCGGCCCTCTGCGCTTCGGCCGCGAGCACCACCACATCGACCAGCGGCGCCCCGCCGGGGAACAATCCCATATTGGGCGCAGTCGTCACGATCAGCGCCGGCTCGGCGTCGGCGACGATGTGAGCGATCTCCCGATCCCGGTACAGCACGTTGATGGGCACCAGGATCAGTCCCGCCTGGACACACGCGACAAACAGGTCGATGAACTCGATCCGGTTCGCCAGGTAAACGGCCACCCGGTCGCCGGGACCGAGACCACGCCGGCGCAGGGCCGTCGCCATCCGCGCCGCCCGGTCCCGAACCTCGCCGAACGTCAGTTCTTCCAGGGAGCCGTCCAACTCGCAGACCAGCCCGGTTTGGCCGGAGCGGCCAACGAGCGACAAGTCGAAGAGGTCGCCGAGGAGCATCGGGGGATTGTAGCCCGCGGGCGGGCAGGGGGCAGCGGCAGTGCCCTTCGGGGCGCGAACCGCGCAGGGCACGAACCGAGTAGGGCACGAACCGCGCAGGACCAGAACCGCGCAGGACCCGAACATCGCAGGACCCTGCAACCCCTCCAACGGTTGCGGGTTGTGGGTCGCCCGGGCACGTTCCAAGTTGGCGGCTCCTGAAACGGGCCCCTTTTCCAGGTCGTACTGACCCTTATGTCGTCGCAGACTCAAGCAACCCCAGCCCCCCCAACTGCTCCGCTCGTCGCCGGCGCGCAGCCGCCCGCAACGGCCGTGCAGATGCTGGAGGCAGCCCGTGCATTCCGCAACGAGTTGCGCAATCAACTCGATCGCGCCGAGGAGAGGCGCGACGACCTCGCGCAGGAGCTCACTCAGACGAGCTCGGGAGACGCGGCCGCTCGCGCAGGCCTCGAAGCCCGGCTCAAGGACACCGACGCCCGCATCGCGTCACTGGACCAGCAGATCGCGGCGGCTGAGCAGCGGGTCGCGGAAGCCGCGGCCGTCCCCGGTGCCACGTTTGAACCACCTCGCACGATCATCCAGAGGAGGGGGCCACCCGAAGAATTTTTCGTTGTGGGTGGCCTCTTCATTTTCTTCGTGATGATGCCGATCGCGGTCGGGTATGCCCGCCGCCTGTGGAAGCGCGCCGCGGTTGTCGTCAGCAGCGAAATGCCGGCCGAGTTGACCGACCGGCTGAACCGGCTGGAGCAGGCGGTCGACGCCGTCGCCGTGGAGCTCGAACGGGTGGGCGAGGGGCAGCGCTACGTGACGCGCGTCTTCAGCGAGCAGAATCGCGCGTTAGGCGCCGGGGCTGCCGAACCGCTCGAAGTGCGCCAGCGCGAGGCCATCCAGCAGGGCCGACCGTAGCCCGTGGCGTGGAAGCGAAAGCGCCCCGGGGCCACCCATGTCCCTGCGCGAAAGGCTGAGAAACGCGAAGGAAGTGCGTGGGATTGGGTCTTCCTGCCGCGTAAACGCGGCGAGCTGCGATACTGGGTGGTGAAGTCCGAGCCAGGGACGTTTTCGTTCGATGACCTGATGGCGCGGCCGAACCGAACCACGCATTGGGACGGTGTCCGCAACTACACCGCCCGCACCTTTCTGCGCGACGGCATGAAACTCGGCGACCCGGTGCTGTTCTATCACTCCAACGCCGCTCCACCGGCAATCGTCGGATTGTGTGAGGTGGTCCGCGAGGGATATCCGGATCACACCGCGCTCGACCCGAACGATCCGCATTTCGATCCGGCATCAAATCCGGACGACCCGACCTGGTTCATGGTGGACGTTCGCGGAGTTCATGCTCTGCCGCGCCCGGTTCCGCTCCCCGACCTGAGGGGACGAAAAGAATTAGCCGGAATGGCTCTTCTTCGGATCGGACGCCTTTCGGTCTCTCCGGTGAGGCCTGAAGAGTGGAAAGCGATTCTCGAAATGGCGGAGTAGCGGACCGTCCCTTCCGCTTTGCGCTCAGCGGCCGGTGCCCTACCTTGCTCGTGTCCACAACTCCAGGACGCCAATGTCCGATTCGTTTTCTCGCCGGGATTTTGTCGCCACGGTTGGATCGATTGGGGCGGTCTGGCTTCTCGCTGACTCGGCTGAACGCGGAGAGGCCATAGCGCACGCCGCGCACCAGGTCAGCCAGGCGCAACCGACGCTCACAGTCTTCACGCCCGAGCAGGCTGCCGAAATCGAGGCGTTCGCGAGCCGGATCATCCCGAGCGACGGCACGCCCGGAGCGCGCGAAGCCGGGGTCGTCTATTTCATCGACCGCGGGCTTTCGATGTGGGCGAAGGACCAGAAGCCTCAGTTCATGGAGGGACTGGCCAAGCTGCAACGCGATGTTGGCGGCAAGTTCCGCGGTCAGACGCGACTCTCCGCGTTGACGCCGGCGCAACAGGACGAAGTGCTGCGCAGCATCGAAAACACACCGTTCTTCGGGAACATGCGGTTTGCGACCCTGTCGGGAATGTTCTCGCTGCCCAGCTACGGCGGGAATCGCGACTTTGCCGGATGGAAGCTGGTGGGTCAGGAGTCGGCACTCGAATTCAAGGCTCCGTTCGGATGGTACGATCAGCCCGCGAATCGCCGCGCCCTCCTTGGTGGTGACGCATGACACTCCAGGGTGCGCAGGGTCGGCGCTTCGCCACGAATGACGCGGTCGATTTCGTCGTCATCGGGTCGGGCCCGGCCGGTGGATCCGTCGCGCGCGAGCTGACCCGGCTTGGCCATGACGTCGTGCTGCTGGAGCAGGGCAAGCCGTACACCCGCGCCGGTTTCCACCACGACGAATTCAGCGTCGTCATCCAGAACCAGTACGCCAACACACCGCCGGCACACGTCCAGACGTGGCGAAAAACGCCTGACGCGAAGGCCGAGCCGCGACACGGATTGCTGTACGCGAACACGGTTGGCGGCAGCAGTTTTCACTACGCCGCGAACTACTGGCGTTTCCGCCCGGGCGACTTCAACGAGTACTCGCGCAAAGGCGGCGTGGCTGGCGCGGCAATGGCCGACTGGCCGATCACGTACGACGAGCTCGAGCCGTATTACACCGCCGTGGAATGGGCCATCGGCGTGTCGGGGCAGGGCGGCGTCGACCCTAACGAGGGCCGCCGATCGCGCCAGTACCCGATGCCGCCGGTCGACCTCACCGGGCCGGGCGTGCTGCTCGAGGTTGCGGCGAAGAAGCTCGGTTGGCGGGCCCTGCCCGCACCCATGGCGATCGCCTCACGTCCGTACAAGGGGCGTGAAGCCTGCCACAACTGCGGCTTCTGCTGGTATTTCCCGTGCGAGTGGGGCGCCAAGTCGGGCACGAATTTCACGATGGTGCCGGAAGCGCTGGCGAGTGGTCGCTGTGAGCTGCGGAGCGAGTGCAAGGCGCGGCTGGTCGAGACCGACGACCGTGGTAGGGTCACGGGCGTTGTGTACTTCGATCGTGACCGCCGCGAAGTGCGCCAACGGGCTCGCGCGGTCTTTCTCTGCGCGAACGGTGGCGAGACACCGCGGCTGCTGCTGATGTCGAAGTCGAGTCGCTTCCAGGACGGATTGGCCAACAGCAGCGGTATGGTCGGGAAGCACCTCATGTTCAACGGCAACACCGGCGCCGGCGGTGAGTTCGAGCACGAAGTGAACGGCTACAAGGGCGCGCCGGTATCGCGCATCGTGCTCGACACGTACGAGCTGCACGACAAGGGCCACTACGGTGGTGGCGGATTCGACTTCCGGTATCCGTTTCCGCCGCTCCTGTCCGCGCTGAACATGCCGCCCGATGGACCGCAGTGGGGCTCCGCGTTCAAGCAGACGTTGCGGCGCGTGCACAACCGGGCCACGCAGTGCTGGGGACACACGACGCAGCTACCGGTGGCGACCAACGCGGTGGACCTCGACCCCGAGGCGAAGGACAGCTGGGGTCTGCCCGCGATCCGCGTCACGTACAAGGAGCACGACGCGGACCTGAAGATGTACAAGTACATGTTCGATCGCGGCATTGACCTGCTGAAGGCCGCCGGCGCGCTGCGCACGTGGGGCCAACCACCGGGCGACGACCCCGGCCTGGGCGTTCACTTGTTAGGCACGTGCCGGATGGGGAATGACCCGCGGACCTCGGTGGTCAACGCGTCGCACCGGGCGCACGACGTGCCCAACCTGTTCATGGTCGATGGCAGTTCCTTCGTCACGTCGGGGCGCGGCCAACCCACGCTGACGATTCAGGCGCTCGCCTTCCGGGCCGCGGACTATGCCTCTCGAATGGCGAAGCGCGGTGAGCTGGGCTGACGCGGCTTTCGTTGGACGGAATGCAATGAGAGTTCGGCGGGTGCTGCTGCCGCTCGGCATCCTGGCGATGCTGGGGGGGGGCGCTTGCGGCCCACCGGCATCGGACGCCGGGTTCTCCGGGGGGAAGACGAAGTCTGCGG
>JBOGMR010000131.1:0-6144 GCA_050746825.1 Bryobacteraceae bacterium
CGCGGCAGGGATGACCGTCGATGACTTGCGGCGGCTTGCGGCCACGCCGGACGCCGGCGCGGCACTGGATCAGATCCGCGCGCACTGCCTCGAAATGGCAAATGAGGATTTGCGCGGCTGGACACCCCACCGTTTGCAGCACTACTGGGGGATTGTGCAATGGGGTTCGCGGGTCGCCTCCCTGGCATCCAGCCCGATCTCACGCGATCATTTCGAGTTACTCGATCAATTGCAGTGCAATCTGAGCTCGCTGAAACGTGGGTCGAGGGCGTCAGAATTGGCCAGGCAACTGCGCGACGAGATGGTTCCCCAGTTGCGGCGCGCGTTAGTGACGGCGTACTACGCGCCGCAGCGCAGGACTCTGCTCGACGCGATCGATCGATTCGACGCCCTCTATCGCAAGCGCAAGCGGCTTGGCGGCATGCTCGACTTCGCCGATCTGGAGGAGTTTGCCGTACGCCTGCTTGAGGACAAACGGGAGATCCGCGAGCAGGTGCGCCGGCAATTCGATCAGATCCTGATGGACGAGTTTCAGGACACCAATGGCCAGCAGTCGCGATTGCTGGAACTGCTGAGGTCTGAAAATCGATTCTACGCCGTCGGCGACATCAACCAGTCGATCTATGGCTTTCGCCACGCAGATCCCGAGGTGTTTCGCGGGTATCGCGACAGCGTGGTGCGCGACGGCAAGCGGCTGGCGGAGCTGCGCGAGAACTGGCGCAGCCGCGCGGCGATTCTGCGGGCAGTAACGGCGGCGTTCCGCGACACAGCCGGCGTCGAGCCGCACCAGTTCGTGCCGGCGCGCGAGTTCGACGCGAAGGCGGAGCCCTCGGTGGAAGTGATTTCGGCAGTCGGGCCGGACGTGGATTCGGCAATGGCTATCGAGGCCCAGTGGGTAGCGCGGCGGATTGTCGAGTTGTGTGAGACGGCGAGGCCCGCGGACATCGCGCTGCTGTTTCGCACCACCACGCCGATGCCGGTTTTCGCGCGGGCGCTTGACGCTGCGGGAATTCCGTATGCGATCGCGGGCGGGCGCGGATTCTACGAAGAGCAGGAGATCACCGACCTGATTCACCTGCTTCGCATTGTGGCGAATCCGCGCGATGAGATTTCGCTTGCGGCGGTCTTGCGGTCGCCGCTCGCGGGCATGTCCGACGACGTGCTACTGCGGCTTAGGTCGTTCGGGAATCTCGCCGATGGAATCGAGCACGTGGACGAGGTCGCGACGGTGCGTGACCGGCTCCGACGCGACCGAAGCGAGCGCGATCTGATCTCAGCCGACCGCATCCTGATGCGCTGGATGGATGAGACCGGCTACGAGCTCGCGCTCACGCCGCGCGCGCGGTCGAATGTAGACAAGTTCCTGAACTTCGTTCGCGATGCGGCGGGCCGGATGCCGATCGACCGGATGGTCGACGAAATCGCGGTGCTGCGCGCGTCGGACCCGCGTGAAGCCGACCCCGCCGGTGAGGACGCCGGCAACGCAGTTCGTCTGCAAACCATCCATTCCGCCAAGGGCCTCGAATTCCCGGTCGTGTTCCTGCCCGCGCTGCACACGGGAGTGCAGAACGAAACCGGCGTGATGGCATTTTCGCGGCGGCACGGAATCGGGTTGCGGTGGCGGAATCCGGCGTCGACCGATGCGATCAGCGACGGGCCGCACAAGGCGCTGCGTGAGGAACTGCGGGAACAGCGAGAGCACGAAAGCCACCGGCTCCTGTATGTCGCCATGACGCGCGCCGGGGAGCACCTGGTGCTTTCCTGTTCGGCCACGCTGCGAGCGGTCTCCGGATGGGCCGAGTTGATCGCGAACCAATGGAATCTCGATCTGCGCACGCCCACGGAGGGCCGGCGGATCGAGGCGCGCGAGTCCTTCGATGTCCGGCTGGTGGTAACAACCGCCGCACCGGAGCTGGTGCGCCTGCCCGCCCGGGAGGCCGCGGCTGATCCTTTCGAACTGCTCGACGCGGCGCAGATTGAGGAGCAGCACGACTCCGCGGTCAGCGTGACATCAGTGGCGCTGTTCGCGCATTGCCCGCGGCGCTACTATCTGGCCCGCTACATCGGCTGGCAGCGTGAGGCACGAGCGATTCTCGATGAAGAGGCGGACGAATCGCATGAGCCGGACGAGCTCGACGCGACTGAGTTCGGAAGCCAGGTGCACGCGCTGCTCGCTGGAACGGCAATCGAGAACCCGGATCCCCAGGCCGTCGTATTGGCCGAGCGGTTCCGGGGGAGCAAACTCGGAATGCGGGCGGCGTCGACACTGCTCGCCGCGCGCGAGTTCGATATCATGCTCGCCGTCGACGATGTGGTGTTGCGCGGCCAGATCGATTTGTGGTTCGAGGATCGCGGCGAACTGATCCTGGTTGATTACAAGACGGATTCCGTCACTGCCGAGGAAGCCGCTGAGCGCGCCGGGTCATACCGGATCCAGATGCAGCTCTACGCGCTGGCTCTGGAGCGATTCACCGGCCGGCCTCCGGACCGCGCCTATCTATACTTCCTGCGGCCCGATGTTCCCGTGGAAGTCGAGTTGTCAGGCGGCTCGGCCGTTGAAGCGGTGCGCGCGCTCAAGAAGGCGCAATCAAACCTGGACTTCCCGCTTCATGAAGGGGATCACTGCCGGCGCTGCCCCTTCTTCCGGGGTTTGTGTCCGGCCGGTCTTTGACGGAACTTGAACTGGTGCGCGCTCATGAGCACCTTACCCGCACGGAACGCGACGCCCTCGGCTTCGAGGCGCAGGCGCTGCTCGATGGCCGAAGGACCGGTGAGGACGATGCGTCCGCCGGCGCCGAGCACGCGGTGCCACGGCAGTCCCGGCGGAGCGTTGTGCAGCGCCCGTGCGACCTGCCGGGCATTGCGCGGAAACCCCGCCGCGCGGGCGACGTCGCCGTAGGTGGCGACGGCCCCTTGCGGGATTCGCAAGACCGCGTCGCGCACTTTCGGGAAGAAGCCAGTGGTGGGTTTCGCCGTCGGCAAACGTTTGTGGGCGGCATCCAAAGCGCTAGGATAACAGAGGTATGGGGAACATCAAGCCGCGGTCCTACGTTGCCCTTAAGGATGTTGTTAAGAATTCCTCACGGGGGCCGTCTTATGAGTGAAGCCGATGGGAGGAGTAAGTCTCTGATCGCCGCGGTGGAAAGCGAGCCCGTCGGCGCAACCGGGGAGCTGGAAAGCCTGTACCGGGAGCACCACGCCTTGGTGTTCCGGACGGCGTACCGCGTCACCGGAAGTGCGTCCGATGCGGAAGATGTGTTGCAAACTGTCTTCCTGCGGCTGGTTGGGCGGCGTTCAGGAGGGAGCCCGATCGACAATCCGGGGAGCTATCTGCGCCGGGCGGCGGTGAACTGCGCGCTCGACGTGATGCGGTCCCGGCAGTCGGCGCCGAGCATTTCACTCGACGAGGTCGAGCCGGTGCTGACTGACGACTCCTCGCGCGGGCCTGACAGGGTCCTGAATTCCGCTGAGATCCGGGAGTGGGTCCGGCGGGCCGTGGCGCGGCTCAATCCGCGCAACGCCGAGATCTTCGCGCTCCGGTTTTTCGAGGACAAGGGCGTCGCGGAGATTGCGGAGATCATCGGCACGACAGAAGGAACGATCGCCGTTACACTGCATCGGATTCGCGAGCGCATCGTCAATCACATGCGCGCCGAACTGTGAGGAAACGAACCATGAAAGACAATCCCGACGAGATTTTCGACAACGCCGTGAACAGTATTCGTGAGGACGCGCCGGATCCCAAGATCGCGGAAGCGGCGGCCTCGCGTGTGTGGGCGCGCGTCAACCCGGGGACGATTCGGGGGTGCGCGGACTTCCGCGCGCTGCTCCCGGAGTTCCATGCCGGAAAACTGTCGGAAGCGCGGATGCTGCTGGTCCAGGATCACCTGCGCGAGTGCGTCGCCTGCCGCAAGGCGGACCGGGGCGTAACACCGTCGCGTGTGGCGGCAATGCCCGCCGCGCGTGCGCTGCCACACCGTTTCTGGGCGATCGCGGCCGGTGTAGTGCTCGTCGCGGGCATCGGATCGTGGGCGGCGGTGATGGACAGGCGGCCCGTCGGCAGCCGCGTTGTGGTGCATGCGGCCGATGCCGGGCTGTATCGGATCGAGGGGAACGCAGGCGTGCCGGTGAAAACCGGCGACGAGATCCCGGGTGGCGCCGAGATTCGCACGGCCGGCGGATCGGGCGCGGTCTTGCGTATGACCGATGGCTCGCTGGTTGAAGTGCGGGAGCGCTCCCAGCTAACTGTACGCGAGAGCCGCTCGCTGTTCCGGCCGCGGGATTACACGGTCGAAGTCGCACAGGGCGGCGTCATCGTGCAAGCCGCAAAGCGGACGTCGGGACATCTTTATGTGAAGACGCGCGATTGCAACGTGGCCGTGACCGGGACTGTGTTCGGGGTGGCGAGCGGCCTGAAGGGTTCGCGCGTGTCGGTCGTAGAAGGTGAAGTGCACGTGGCGCACCGCGGCGATAAGAAAGTGCTGCGCGCGGGCCAGCAGTATTCGAGCGATCCGAGCATGGAGCCAGTGCCGGTCGAGCAGGACATTGCGTGGAGCCGCAATCGCGACGCCCACATGGCGCTGCTCAAGGAGTTCTCGGTGCTCGGCAAGAGCCTCGCGGACGTTCGGCTGCCGCAGCCGAGGTTCGCAAGCCGCCTGACGGCGCGCCTGCCCGCGGAGACGGTGGTCTTCGTGAGCCTTCCGAACCTTGGACAGGCGCTCGGCGATGCGCAGCAGGTGATCCGGGCGCGGCTCGATCAGAGCCCGGTGCTGCGCGAATGGTGGGAGCAGCACATGGAAGGCCGCCACGGCGGGCCGAAGATGCAGGACATCATCGATAAGGTGCGCACCCTCAGCGGCTATATCGGGGACGAGGTGATCGTCGCCGCGATCCGCGATGAACGCGGCCGCGTGGGAGCGCCGGTGGTTTTGGCGGAAGTGAAAAAGAGCGGCATCGAGGACTTCATTCAAGCCGAGATGACGAAACTCGGTGTGTCGGAGCGAGAGCGAAGTCAACTCCCGATTGAAGTGAGCGAGAACGTCCTCAAGGTGTCGCCACACGCTCGCTCGCGTGGAACGGTTGCGCTTACGGGAGGGTTCGAGAACACCGCGTTGTACCGCCGGATCGCGCCCTCGTACCGCGAGGGGGCCGGATTCCTGTTCGCGGCGGACCTCGAAGGCGGCAAGATGCTGCCCCGCGAAGCACGTGAGGGCGGCCCGGTGCCGCGGTTCCAGCACGTCGTGGTGGAGCAGAAGGAAGTCGGCGGCGCACAGCAAACCCGCGCCACGCTGTCGTTCGCGGGCAAGCGCACCGGCGTAGCCGCGTGGCTCGCTGAGCCGGCGCCGCTTCGGGTGCTCGACTTTTTCTCGGCGGATGCGGCGATCCTTGCGGCGTTCGCGGTGACGAGCCCCTCGGCTGCATTCGATGAAGTGCTCGCCTGGGCAACGGCGAAAGATCCGAACGCGCCGCAGGAGCTGGCGAAGATTGAAGCCGAGCTGGGGTTCAACCTCCGCAACGATCTGGCGACGGCGCTGGGCAGCGAGTTCGCGGTGGGGCTCGATGGCCCGGCGATACCGGTTCCATCGGTTAAACTGGTGGCCGAGGTCTATAGTCCGGCACGCGTACAGTTCGTGATCCAGAAAGTTGTGGAACAAGCCAACCGGCGCGGAGTACAGGATGGAGTGGCGATTCAGCTCACCGAGCAGCCCTTCGGCGGGCGTGTGTATTACACACTCAACGCCCAGCGAGGCCCGCTGAGCGAGGTGCATTACACGTTCGTCAACGGGTACCTCATCGCCGCGACCTCGCGCGCGCTGGTCGATAAGGGGATCGAGACGCACGGTTCCGGCCTGACGATTTCGCGATCGGCCAAGTTCACCGGACTTCTGCCGCGCGATCGTCACAACAGCCTGTCGGGTGTGGTGTACCAGAACCTCGGACCGACGCTTGCGCCGATCATGGAGCTGATGCCGCCCGAAAACCGCCAGGCGTTCGGTGGCATGAGCGCCGATATGAAAGCGACGCTCGTGGCCGTGTATGCGGGTCCGGATAGCATTCAGATTGCGAGCTCGGGGAGTCTGCTAGGGTTGAGCGCCGACAATCTGTTGACTGGCGGGCCGCTCGGGATGTTGGGTCACTTGGGAA
>JBOGMR010000132.1:0-4078 GCA_050746825.1 Bryobacteraceae bacterium
AGGCGATGAACGAGGCCGGAGGCGATGGGCACGTCACGGAAGCACGCGATGGCTGTGGAAGGATCAGGATGTTCGTGAGGCGATCCGCTATGTGGTCGAGGAGCAAGGCAAGCCTCGGGCGGTTTTCTTGGGGGACATGTTGTGAGGCGCGCCAACCGCTCGCTCACGCTCGCGGCTCAGTTACCCTCGGACCGATCCGCCGTGCGACCACTCTTATGTCGCGCACCTAAATCTGCGCGGGCGGCGAAGATTTCGACTGAGTGTAATACCTTCGAAGACAAACGGTGCGGCTCTTCAGAAGCGGAAACGCAAGACGAATTCAATCACGCGGCCGCCCGGATCGTTCGTCCCCGATACCGTGATGTCGCGATAGGCGCTGGTCGTCTGGCCGAAGCCGGACCCGATGCCTGTCGAGTTCACTTCGTTGCCCGCCGCGCCGAGCAGGAAGTTGATATTGTTGAACGCGTTCAGGAATTGAGCTCGGATCTCGACTTCCTTGCGCTCCCCGACCGGTGTCCGCTTCATCAGGCTCAGATCCCAACGCATCTGCCACGGCGCCCAGAAGTAAACGCGATGACCCAACTTACCCGCCTCGGTCTGCGGGCCGATATACGGCTCATTCGGTTTCAAACTCGCCGGCGTGAAGCCGCCGACCTCCCAGGCCGCCATCGTATTCTCGATCAGACTCCGCGGGAAGTAGTACACAACACCCTGCCCGTTCGCCGCCGTTGTCTTCCGAATCTGCATTGCGTCCTGAAGCTCTTTCGCGGTGATGTTGTTCAGCACCACGCCGCCGTCAAACTGATTGAACGTGCCGCGTCCGGTGAGCAGCTCGGGCGATCCGGATTGCATACGCGACACACCGGAAACCTGCCAACCCTCGACCAGGTTTTGCGCCACCACACCGCCCCCGCTCAGCAGCGATTTGCCGCGCCCGAAGGGAAGCTCGTAAATGAAATTGAGCTTGTAAGCGTGGCGGATGTCCCAGGGCGAAGGTCCCTTGTCGAGGGAGTTCGAGCGCAGCGTCGTGGGCTGGCTGAAAACAGACGAACTGGACGCCAGCATGTTCGACAGCGACTTCGCCCACACGTAGCTGCCTTGCACAAGTATTCCCCGGCTCAATCGGCGGCGCAGCTCGAGCTGGAGGGCGTTGTACGTCGAGTTTCCGCCGTTTCTCACGAGGAACGCGCCGCCGTTGACCACGGTCGGGTTCGCCACGAAGAGGTTGGCAGGGTAGCCGGCGCGCGTCAGATTGCTCATGCGCGTCGAGTTGAACGCGATGTCGTTGGCGAACGTGCCCGCCTGCCCGCGCTGAAGGTAGGTGGCGAAAGTCGTGTCGCTATCGAGTCCGAGCGCGGTGCGGATGATCGGAATCGGCCGCTGTCCCGCCAGACCCTGATTACCGAAATTGGCGCTGTTCGGAGTCTGCCGGCGCGCTACCGCCAGATTGTTCTGCGCGATCCTGAATTCATCGAGGAATCCATTTTCAAAAATGTTCACTTCGTTGATGTTGTGTTGCCGCCAGAGCCTGGCGCCGTGATTGCCGACGTAGCGGACGTCGAGTACGGTGTCGCGCGTGATCTCGCGCTGGAAGCTGACGTTCCACGACGATGCGTAGCCCATGCGCAGATTGGGATCGAAATCGTTCACAGCGTTGCCGGCGATAACGGGGATGGGGTAAATCGGTTTGTCCGGTTCAGGACGCACGGGCAACGTGGGATCGCGGAACCAGACCGAGCCCGGCGCTCCGAATTCGGTGGGGAAGTTGCCGGGATTGACGCTGGTCGAAACGGTGCGGCCCTGATTCGAGCCCCAAAGATTGATCGGAATGTTCATGCCCTCACGGATCGTCGCGATCGAATAGCCGGCTCGGAACACGGATTGTCCTTCGCGGCCGGCGAGCCACGAAAGCAAAGGCAGATGGGTCTTTGGAACCACCCAGGCAAATCCGAGAGAAGGCGAGAAGTTCTTCCAATAGGTGTTGAAAGCGTGCTGGCCCGGTTGCGCCTGGAAGAACTGCGGAACGGTTCCGGTGAGCACGCCCGGCTGAAACAGGTTGCCGGCGCCGGAGAGACCCCACACGCCTTCGTAGCCGACGCGCGAGTAGGTCCCGTTCAAGTTGGCGAACGGAAACTGCACGTCCCACCGAACACCGTAGTTGAGGGTGAAGCCTCGCCGCACGCGCCAGGCGTCCTGCAGGTAAAGCGCAAATTCACGCTGGCGATTGCGATCGACCGAGCCGACGTGCGCGTACTGGCGCGAGTTCTCGTCGAGCGCCACCGACCGCGTAATCGTGGAAACGCGGCCCGTGAGCATTGCGTAGAGTGCGGCCGCATCGCTGCGATTGGTTGTGGTGCTGTTGGGGAAATTCGCGGTGTCGAACAGAGAGGTGGCGCCTGTATTCGCCGGATCATTCGCGGCCATTGCGAAGCTGATCGCGGGAAACACCGCGGAGCCGACGGACTGCTGCCAACTATTCACCTGGGTCCAGCTCCCGCCGATGTTCCAAAGGTGCGAGCTTTGCAACCACGTCAGGTTGGCGTTGCCGGTCCATGCGGGCGTATGCCGGCGAGACTGGCTGCTCGAGCGGAACGGATTCTGGACGTAATTGAGCGTGGTTGCATATCCGCGCCATTGTTCGAAGAGCTTCGGCACAATCTCTTCGCGGAAAAGCGAGATGCCCGCGGGCGCGACGCCGAATCGGATCTCGCTTGTCAGGCGGGGCGAGAGCGTCGACCTCAGCGCTCCGACGATCCCATAACTGTTGCGCCGCGTTCCGCCCGATTCCGGATGCCCCAGCACGGTGCCCGTACCCGGCAGCACTGGATAGATGGCGTTCACGCCGTCCGGGTTGGCCGTGTAGAACTGATAGTTGTAAACCATCTCGAACTGGTGCTTGCTGGTCAGGTTGAAATCGAGGCGCGTCGTGAGAAAGCGCCGCACGTTCATACCGGGCGTCTGGAACGTGAACGCGTTGCGGTTGTAATCGTTGTTTGTCGAGATTCGGTCGCGTAGCGTGCCCGTCCCGGCGGTACCGAGCCGCAGGTAGTCGGTCATCATCGACTGAACCATCGGGTCCGGCGTGGTGGGATAAGCGCGAATATTGGCGGGCAGCGATTGATTCCTTCCGCGGGCCAGATCGTAAAGATTCAAGCTGCGGATCTGGCGTGAAGCCGTGTCCTGCCATTTGAAGATGCCGCGCGTCGCGTCGCCGGTGGGCAGGGTCGCGCCGACGCGGTAGGTCTGCGGCAACCGAAACTCCTCCAGGTTGACGAAGAAGAATGCGCGGTTGCGTTTGAAGGGCCCGCCGGCGTTGAAGCCGCCTTGGTTCAGAATCAAGCGACCGCGCGGCAGACCATCGATGTTGTTGAAGTAGTAATTCGAATTGAACACGGTATTGCGGTGCTGCCAGAAAAGGCCGCCGTGGAATTCGTTCGTGCCACGCTTGGTGACGAACTTGACGTGCGCCGCGCCTTCGCCCGCGCTTTCCGCGCCGACGCCGGCCGTCGATATCGTGACCTCCTCAATCGCGTCGGTCTTTGGCTGGAGTGTCGCGAAAAAGCCGTCGTCGCTGCGCAGCAGGTTGTCCTGAATGTTCAGCCCGTCCATCGAGATATTCATGCTGCCCTTCGGCAGTCCGTTGATGGATGATGTGCGCGGCGTGCCCACGGTCTGCGTACCGGCCTGCGTCACGATCAGCTCGAGGACATTTCGCGTCACGAACGGCAGGTCGTGGATCTGCCGGCCGACCAGTACGGAGCTGACGGTCGCGCTCGAAGTCTGGAGAGCTTCCGCGCCCGCTGCGACCTCGATGGTCTCCGCCAGCGTGCCCAACTCGAACGTTGCGTTCACCGTCGCGGGAACGCCGGCGTTGATCTTGACGCCGTTGACTACGGCATTCTTGAAGCCCGCGGCGGCAAACGAGACCCGATACGTGCCCGTGCCAATCGAAGCGACCGCGTACTCACCGCGCTCGTTGGCCGTGGTGTCGAACGTGGTCCCCGTGTCAACGTCGACGACTTTGATTTGTGCTCCAGGAACGGCAGCCCCTTGCGGGTCAGTTACGGTTCCCGTAAGG
>JBOGMR010000133.1:0-6081 GCA_050746825.1 Bryobacteraceae bacterium
CATCAGAGCGAAGTCCTCGGCGAGACCAGGAATTTCCGCATCTTTCTTCCGCCCGATTACGGCGAAACGCAAAAGCGCTATCCGGTAATCTACTGGTTTCACGGATGGGGCGAACGGCACAATCGCCCGCCCGGCGACCGCCCCGGACGCAATTACGACACAGGCGAAGACTACGGCGGCGACACGATCGCCGCCTATGTCGCCAGGCACGAAGTCATTGTGGTCAAGTGGGACGGCTACAATCCTCGCACTCCCGACGAGAAATATCCGCGGCCGTATAATATTGGGCCGGTCGAAACTCACCGGCAGTTCCCGCATTATTTCCCGGAACTGGCCGGCTATATCGACGCCAACTACCGAACCATTCCGGATCGCGATCATCGCGCCACGTCGGGTCTGTCGATGGGCGGTTTCATGTCGTTTTGGATCGCCGGAAAATATCCGCACCTCGTATCGAGCGCATCGAACTTCATGGGATCGAGTGAATTCTACGGCGGCCCGCGCGGATTCGACGCCGAGTACCGGCACGACGAGATGTGGCCCAATTACGAAGGGCTGCGGACGCGCCTGGTCACAGGCAGGCGGGACTTCATCCAGTTCTACCATCGCCGCATGAATGCGACCTGGCTGTACACACGGCCGCACCACGAGAGCGAAGACTTCGACTTCGATCACGGCACGCCGTACATTTCGCGCACCTTCGACTTCCACATGGACGCGTTTCTCAACCCGGCTGCCAAGCCTGCGGCGTGGAGCCATATCGACGTCTACCCGTTCTTCCATGTGTGGGGCTGGGATGTCGCATCGGACCGCAAGCGGCCCGGATTCACGGTGATCGAAAACGCGTCGGCGACGGGCTTCCGGGTGTCTGTGAGGGAGTGGCTGCCGGACGGCCCGATCCTGCCGCTGGTGAAGGTTTCGGTGACGACGGACCAGCTTTTTCCGAAGAATCAGCCGCGGAGCGTGACGTTCGTCCGCGTAACTGACGGCAAGCCGCGCCGCAGCCAGGTGAAGGCGGACGCTAATGGGCGATTGACGATCGAGCTGACCGGCGAAGACACCGAAGTCGGCATCGGATGGACGCCTGTGGTGGTGATGAGCAGCTATCGGCTCGAGAGCGCTCCCTGGGCGGCTTACGGCAAGCTGCTTCGGCTGCGAGTCAAGTTTCTCAATAAGGGCGGCTCAGCGTCGACTGCCGCCAAGTACCGGTGGGAGACGCCGAATCCGAAGGTCGTCTTCGAGACGACCGACGCGTATGTGCCCGCGCTTGCGCCAGGAGCGTCGGCTGAAGTGCCGCTCTCGTTTTCGGTCAACGACCCGGACCGCGAGGCGGTGAGGCTCTATGCGGTGCGCGACAAGGAGCGCCAGTCGCTCGTTGTGCCGGTGTTCCCGGAGGCGCCCGTCTCCACGGAATTCCGGATTGCGGATGGCCGTGCATCGCTTGTTTTCCAGCGCGCCATTGAGCGGCAGTCGCTGAGTCTCGGGCGCGGAAACGGCGATGGCGAAGTGAGCCGCGGTGAGCAGTTCGCCGTGCTGCTGCCGGATCGCGACGCCTTCCGCGCGGCGGAGTTGTTCACGAGCGACCGGTGCGTGGACCTGTCGACGCGCATTTCCGACAGTTGGGCGGCGTACGATCACGTGGGCGGCTCGGCGAAGTATTCGTTACCCACCGTGAGCTACGACTGTCCGCAGGGACACGTGATCAGGATGTTCGCGCGGGTGCAACTGCCGGATAAGCCGAACCATACGCTGCAGTACGCGACGGTGGAAGTGACTGTGAAGTAGCAGGCGACCCAGACACTCGAGTCTGCGTCAAGCGCCCGCTCCACATTACGGATGCCATAATGGAGGTTCGTGCCTCGCAAAATCTGTTATATCGACGCGTTCTCCGGCGTCAGCGGAGACATGCTGGTGGGCGCACTGGCTGACGCGGGCGCGTCCCAGGAAACGATTATCCGCGCGCTGGATTCGATGCGACTCGAGGCCACGTACTCATTCGAGCCCGTGAAACGCCGCGGTATCTCCGCGACCAAGTTCCACGTCCACGGCACGGAAGCGCCCAAACACCGTCATCTCGGCCCCATCCTTACGATGATCGATGCCGCCGGGATCCCTGACCGAGCGAAACAAAACGCCGCGGCCGTGTTTCGGCGGCTCGGGGAGGCGGAAGCGGCTGTGCATCAGCAGCCCATCGAAAAGGTGCATTTCCACGAGGTGGGCGCGGTCGATTCGATCGCCGATATCGTCGGCGCGTGCCTGGGATTCGAGCTGCTCGGCGCCGATGAAGTCGTCAGTTCGCCGTTGAACCTCGGCAGCGGCACGGTCCAGACTGAGCACGGCCTGCTCCCTGTGCCGGCCCCCGCGACCGCGCGGCTTGTCCAGGGCAAGCCCGTTTACTCGCGCGGGCCCGCGGTCGAGCTGACCACACCGACCGGCGCAGCCGTCGTCACCACGCTCGCCGCATCCTTCGGCGTGTTGCCTCCACTGACGCTTCTCGCGACCGGCGCCGGCGCGGGCTCCAAGGACTTCGAAACGCACGCCAACATTCTGCGCATCATGGTTGGCCACGCGAGTCACGCGGCGGAAGCCACCGAAATCGCAATCCTCGAAGCCAACCTCGACGACCTCAGCCCCCAGGTGCTGGCCTATACGGTCGAACGGCTCCTTGCAGCCGGCGCGCTTGACGCTACGCTGCAGCCCATCGCGATGAAGAAGGGACGCCCCGGCACAATGTTGCGCGTCCTGGCCGCGCCCGAGGATCGCGAACGCCTCGCCGCGCTCATCTTCGCCGAAACCACGACGCTGGGCTTGCGCATCCTCAGCGCCGAACGCCGTGTGCAGGCGCGCAGCTTCGTCGAAGTTTCAACGCGCCACGGCGCGGTGCGCATCAAAGTCTCCGGCGGCGGCTCCTATGCGCCTGAATATGAAGACTGCCGCAAGCTTGCGCTCGAAAAAGGCGTCCCGCTCAAGGAGATCATCGCCGAGGCCTGCTTTGCGTACCTGAGCAGCGCCAGCCCGCACAGCACACCTCCGAAGAATCGCTGATGAAATACTACCTGACCACTCCCATCTACTACACGAACGGCACGCCTCACCTAGGGCACGCCTACTGCACGCTGGTCGCGGACCTGATCCGGCGCTTCAAACGCATGCAGGGCTGCGAGGCGATCCTCACCACGGGTACCGACGAGCACGGCGTGAACGTCGAGCGCTCCGCCCGCAGCGCCGGCATGAGCCCCAGGGATTTCTGCGATCGCCTCGCCCTCGAGTGGCGCAAGGAGTGGGACAGGCTCGGCTTTGAGTACGATCACTTCATTCGCACCAGCGACCCGAAGCATCATGAGACCGTGCGCTGGCTGTTCGAGCGCTGCCAGAAGAACGGCTACATCTACGAAGGCGTCTACTCGGGCCAGTATTGCGTCTTCGACAACCTGTTCGTCGACGCCAAGCCCGGCGATCCATGCCCCGATTGTGGCCGCCCAACCGAGACGGTCTCCGAGCCGAATTACTTTTTCAAGCTGTCCGCGTTTCGCGATAAGCTTCTCGATCTCTACGAGCGCCAGCCCGGCTTCATCCGGCCCGAGTCACGGCGCAACGAAATCATTTCGTTCGTTCAGGGCGAATTGAAGGACCTGTCGATCACGCGGACGACGATCGAGTGGGGTATTCCGGCGCCTGTGCCCGGCAAGCACGTCATCTACGTGTGGTTCGACGCGCTCGTCGCGTATCTCAGCTCCGTGCGAGAGCAGGTTGCGAGCGGCGGCGAACCGGTGTGGCCCGCGGACCTGCACCTGATCGGCAAGGAGATTATCCGGTTCCACGCCGTCTACTGGCCGGCGTTCCTGATGGCCGCCGAACTGCCGCTGCCGAAGCGCCTCTTCGCGCACGGCTGGCTGCTGTTCGAGCAGGACAAGATGAGCAAGTCGCGCGGCAACGTCGTGCGTCCCGAACCGATCCGGCAGGTGGTTGGCGTCGACGCGATGCGCTACTACCTGTTGCGCGAAGTGGTCTTCGGACAGGACGGCAGTTTCAGCTACGACGCGCTCGTCGGGCGTTACAACTCGGATCTCGCCAACGGGCTCGGCAACCTGGTGAGCCGTACGCTGACGCTGGTGCGCCAGCACGGCGGCGCAATTCCGCCGGGTCCGGGAGATGCTGAGATCGCTAACGTCGCGGGAGAAACAATCGCGGCGCTGATTGCGTCATTTGAGAATTTCGAATACTCGAAGGGTCTCGAGTCGTTGTGGGCGCTGCTTTCCGCCGTCGATCGGTTCCTGGTGCAGAAGGCGCCGTGGAAGCTCGCGAAGCAGACGGATGATGCGTCGCGCGCTGAGCTCCACTCGACGCTTTACACCGCGGCCGATACAGTGCGGATCGCGGCGGCTCTGCTCGCGCCCGTTCTGCCGGACTCGATGCCGAAGATCTGGCGCCAGCTCGGCATGACGACGCCGCTCGAGTCTGTGCGCCTGGATTCGCTCAAGTGGGGTCAGCTTCCCGCGGGCCAGAAGGTGGGCGACGCGGAAACCGTCTTTCCGCGCCTCGATGTTGCCGAGACCGTGAAGCGTCTCCGGGAGGTCGAATTGGAGATCGCGGCGCAGCAGGCCGCGCTGGTTGGAAAGGCTCCCGCAGCAGCCGCTGCGCCGGCGGAGTCGTCCAATCTCATCACCATCGACGATTTCGGCAAAATCGATCTGCGCGTGGGCCTGGTGCTCTCCGCTGAACCCGTCAAAGGCGCGGACAAGCTGCTGCATCTCAAAGTGGACATCGGCGAGGCGGAGCCGCGCACCATCGTCGCGGGAATCGCAGAAGCCTACAAGCCCGCCGATCTTCCCGGCCGCAAAGTGGTGATCGTCGCCAATCTCCAGCCGCGTAAGCTGCGCGGCCTCACTTCGCAAGGCATGATCGTCGCGGCGTCGCTGGAAAGCGGCAAGCCCGTGCTGGCCGGATTCCACGAAGACATTGCGCCGGGAGCCCGCCTCAAGTGAGGCTGATCGATTCCCATTGCCATCTCGACGACAAACGCTTTGACGCGGATCGCGACGCCGTGATCGAGCGCGCTCTCGCCGCCGGTGTCACGCACATGATGTCGATCGGCGCCGGCGACGGCCCTCCCGATCTCGAGCCCGCGATCCGTTTGGCCGAGCAACATCCGTGCGTGTACGCAACGGTCGGCGTGCATCCGCACAATGCGTCAAAGGCCGCGTCCGGAACTTATGCGAGGCTCGCGGAACTGGCCCAACATCCGAAGGTACTCGCGATCGGCGAAATGGGGCTGGATTATCACTACGACTTCTCGCCGCGCGACGTGCAGCGGGCCGTGTTTCGCCGCCAGTTACAACTGGCCGCGGAAACTGCCAAGCCGATCGTCATTCACACGCGTGAGGCCTGGGAAGATACGATGGCGATCCTGCGCGAAGCGCTACCGGCGGCCGGCATCTTCCATTGCTTCTCCGGAGGCGTGGAGCAGGCGCGCCAGGCGCTCGAGCTCGGCTTCTACTTGAGCTTCGGCGGCGTGCTGACGTTCGCGAAGGCTGACGAACTTCGCGACGCTGCGCGTTACGCGCCGCTCGACCGCATCCTGATCGAGACCGACGCGCCGTATCTTGCGCCTGTGCCTCATCGCGGGAAACGCAACGAGCCGGCGATGGTCGCGGCGACGCTGGCGCGTCTGGCGGAGGTGCGCGGCGAGCCGGCCGAATGCGTCGCCGAAGCGACCACGGCGAATTTTGAGCGGCTCTGTTTGCGGGCCTGAGAGGCCCACGGGGCCGCCCCACACTGCGCTAAACTGGTTGACTTCATGGGTCTTGGCAGACTAGGGCAGGCGCTGACCGCCAAGGAGATCTTCGATCTCATCAAAGACGACCTGTGCCTGGTGGAAGAGGAAATCAGCCTCGAGTCGGTCGCCTCAGTCGAAGCCATCACCCACATCAGCCGGGACCTGCAGGCCAGCGGCGGCAAGCGCCTGCGCCCGTCGCTGCTGCTGCTTGCGTCAAAGCTGGTTGGCGACGGGGGCCGAAGCGCTGTGCGGCTTGGCGCCGTCGTCGAGATGGTGCATACCGCCACGCTCGTACACGACGATGT
>JBOGMR010000134.1:0-4024 GCA_050746825.1 Bryobacteraceae bacterium
GGATGGCGGGAGTCGAGGGGAGCGTGTTCGGAATGCTGGTCGAGTCCGCCGATCGCAGATCGGTATAGAGCGTGGGCAGAAAATTTGTTCCGGGGGGATCGAGGAACGGATCGCTTTCGGGGAAGCAGCTCTTGCCCGTTACCACGTTGAACGTAATATTGTCGATTTTGGTGACGCACGCCCCCACCGGTTTTGGCTGAGGCGCAGGGTGCTTGCCCGTTCCGGCGCAGGGTTGGTCTTGGGGGTTGGGAACCGGGCACATGGTGTTCGCCGCTACCTGACTGGTGGACGGGATCTGCGACGCGAGTCCCAGCGCCACCGCGAGCGCCGCCAGCGGGAGTGGCCCCTTGCGGCGCGGCGGGCCCGCGGCGCGCGCACCTGAAGTGAACGGGGATGGCGTGACCCACGAGACGCGCTCCGCGATCGCGACAGGATCGGCGCATGCCGGCGCCGTTCCCCACAGACCCGCCGCCTCGTTGCCGTAGCGAATCATGGATAGCGAGCAGTCCTCGACCGCGCCGTGTGAGTGTCCGGCTTCGCGCGCGAAGAGGCGGCCCTGTAGCAACATGACTGTCCCGGCGTCGGCGGTCAGAAAAAGCCAACCGGGGCGTGCGCCGTGCTTTTCCGCGAACGCCTTCAAGGCGCGAGGCGTGTCGTTTTCCGGGTCGACGCTGAGCGAGTAGATGAAAACGTCGCGCCCCAGCCGGGCGCCGAGCGCTGCCTGAACCTTGGAGAGGTTCTCGATCACCGGATGCTGCAATTCGTTGGCGATCGACATGCAGTGGATCAGCACCGTCTTCGCGCGCAGCAGGTCGTCGTAGAACAGGACCTTCCGGTTTTCGTGAGTACGCACCGTCACGTTCGGAAAATAGTTCGCGTGGGGTCCCCGAGCAGGCCGTGCGCACGGAGCCGGTGTTTGCGCGGATGGTCTCTTGTTTTCCATGACTAGAGCTCCCCTCCGCTTTTCTTCGCCGCCGGCTTTGGACGCGGCTGCTCCGCTCCGCGCGTTGGCGGCGTAGCAGGCAATTCCTGCCGCCGCTGCTGGTTGGACTGCGTCCCCAAACGGTCCGGAGCCTGACTGACGTCAGTCACAGACCGCGGTCCGGGATCGCCCTTGCCCGGCTCGACGATGTCCCACCGGATCATCATGGCGTGGTCCTCGTGCACCACGTTGTGGCAATGCATGACGTATTTGCCGAGAAAGTCCTGCCAGCGCATGTAAATCTTGATCTCGTCGCCCGGATACAGAGTCGCCACGTCCCGGCGATGCCCGCCCAGAAAACTCGGAATGGGCGGCCTCCTGTTCCACGCTCCCGTCCCATGTTCGTAGAACGTGTGAACGCGCCGGCCTTCTTTCGAATCAATCGTGGCCGGGTAGATCGGTCTGCCGTTCACTTCGAGCAGCGTGTACTCGGTGAAATGGCTGTGAATCGGATGCGACCACGTCGTGCCTGCGTTCCGAAGCGTCCAGATCTCGGCGCTCCCCTGCTCGATGGCCGCATCGACGCGATTGGTGTCGAACACCCGTCCGTTGATGGTCCAAAGGCCGCCCGTATAGTCGAACACCCAGGTGCGATGCTGCTTGACCAGACCTAGGTCCACCGGCGGAAGTTCGCGAAACCGATCCGGAATTCGGCTCGGGTCGTTGACCTTGCCGCCGCGCACGTGGAATTGGATGATCCCGTTTTCGTCGGGAACATAGTCGCTCTTCCTTCCGGAGGGCCCTTTGCCGTTGGTCTGCTGGAGCGGATTCCAGATTGTAATCTTGTCGCCGTCTTTGTATGCGCTGAAGTCGATGATGATGTCGCTGCGCTGCGCGACGCTGAGGTAGAGGTTGTCCGCCAGCAGCGGCTCCCGCAGGAAATTCCCGTCGCCGGACAGAACGATGAAGGGAATGTCCCTCCTGCCGTCATTCATCCGCAGCTCGTAAAACCGCGACGGCCCGCCGTTCAATATGCGAAAGCGATATTTCCGCGGCTCCACTTCCAGGTAGGGCGCGATCTTCCGGTTGACAGTCATCCTGTCGCCCAGCACCCCGTCGGTGTTGAAGATGTCGAACGCGGCCTGGTAATCCCTGGTGAAGCGAATGTCCTGGATCAGCAGCGGAACGTCGTACTTGCCGCTGGGTAATTTCCACGCGGGCGCCGGATCGGTTTCCCGGCCCGTATCGAATTCGTCGAAGAACAGAAAGGCCCCGAACAGGCCCGCATAAACATTCGCGGCGGTGAAGTCGAGGCGGTGATCGTGATACCAAAGCGTGGTCAGCTTCTCGCGATCGTCGAGGCCCGACGGGAAACAGGCGTAATGGTGATCCCAAAATTCGCCCGGATCGATCCAGTCGGCGGGATACCCGTCGCTTTCCGAAGCACTGTGAGCGTTGTGCAAGTGGGTGGTGGTGGAGGGCAGCGCAAAAGAAACATTGGCATCGCCGACTCGCGGCAATGAATTGTGCCGGCGGACGAGAATCGGGCGCCCGTAGCGCGCGTGATAAGCCGGTCCGGGCGATCCTCCATCGAATCCCCACGACCAGCTTTTCGGCCAGTCCACGTGGAATTGCCACTCGAATTCCTGTTCATGAATCTCGTAAAACTGCACGGGCGGATATTCGGCGTAGAGCTGGTGAGCGCGCGGGTCCGGTGGCGGATCGAGCTTCCCGACCGGCTGCTTGACCGGCGGAATGTACAGAGGAGTCTTGAACGCCGGTGCGGGCGGGCTCTTTTCGGTAATCAGGTACGGCGGCGTGCCGTCCGGCGGGCAAAGGTATTTCAGCAGGTCTTTATCGGCGGAGTATAGCGCAGACGTCCCCGCGGCAAGACCGGTGCGGAGCAAATCTCTCCTTTTCAATTCTTCCTCCTGAAATCCAAATCATATGCTGAATTTCGGAAACTGTCCAGAATGTTCTGTAACTGCCGCGTTTTAGAGAAGTTCTGGCGGCAAAATCGTCCCGGGTGCGCCGAAGGTTTCGTCTGTCTCCGGAGTTGGTATCATTCGCGAAGGAGAATCCGACCCATGCGACTCAGGCGCCGCCTATCCCTGGCGCTGCTTCTGTTTACCGTGACGATAGCAGCCCAGACCTTTGACTACCGCGTGCTGGCAACATCGAAGACGTCTACGATGGAGAAGGAAATGAATCAAGCCGCCGGCGCGGGCTTTGTGTTCGCGGGCGCAATGGGCGGCGAGACCGGGGCCGGCGGGAAAGAAGTCCTCGTGATCATGATGAAGAGCGGGGACGAGGCGAGCGCCAGGAGGAAGTACAAGCTGCTTGCAACTTCGCGGACCGGTACCATGCAAAAGGAGCTTCAACAAGCCGGGGATGAAGGATTCGAGTACCGCGGCCAGACTGTCTTCGAGTCAACGTTTGGCGGACAGGAAGTGGCCGTGATCCTCGAGCGCGACGCAGGCACGGAAGCGAAGCGGATTCAATTCAAGCTCCTCGCAACCTCGCGCACGTCGACCATGGAGAAGGAACTGCGCACAGCGGGCGAAAACGGGTTCAAGTTCCTGGGTGTGACGGTCGGCAAGACGGCGCTCGGCGGCAAGGAGGTGGTCAGCATCCTCCAAAAAGTGGAGCCATGAGCGCCGCGCCTTCGATGAAGGCTCAGTGCCGAAAGTGCCGCACGCCGGTGAACACCATGGCCACTCTCAGCCGATCGGCCGCGGCGATCACCTCTTCATCTCGCACGCTGCCGCCAGGCTGGATGAATGCCGTCGCCCCTTGACGCGCCGCTTCCTCGAGCCCGTCAGGGAACGGGAAGAACGCATCCGATCCGACCACAGTGCCGGCCAGCGGCAGCACAGCCTTCGACGCTCCGATCTTCACTGAATCGACCCGGCTCATCTGCCCCGCCCCGATGCCCACCGTCTGCCCCGCGCGCGCATAGACGATCGCATTCGACTTGACGTGCTTGGCTACTTTCCAGGCGAACTCCAGCGCCTGCCATTCTTCCTCGCTCGGCGTGCGTTGCGTCTTCACGTGGCACTCCGCGCGGGTCAGCCGGTGCACGTCCGGAGATTGCGCGAGGTA
>JBOGMR010000135.1:0-3237 GCA_050746825.1 Bryobacteraceae bacterium
CTTGAGGCGAGAGTTTTCAGGAGAGCCGGACGCGGGAAATCCGCACTTCCGGTTCGACGAGGGGAGAGTGGGCCGCGCTCTACGCGTCGCTCTCTCTCCTACTCTACCGGCTCAGTCTGGCGTACCAGCTACGCTCAGATTTCGTCGACTCGCCTACACTGTCATGTCGCGCACCCGGGAAGGAGCCGCGCCTTGACGTTCAAGGCGTTCGCGGGGTATACCTGCTCCTATCGTGCGTGGCCGCCAAAGCTGTCTGCTGATGGGGTTGACGTTGTATGCCTGCGTGGCCGAGCAGTTGCCAATGACCTTGTTCGGAGCCCGGGAGGGCCTGGCGACAACCATCTCACGCATCGTGGTTGATTCCAAGGGCTTCATTTGGCTTCCGTACGCCGACGGCCTGGCCCGCTTCGATGGCAACGGATTCCGCATATTCAATCCTGCCGATGGGCTGCCGGCCACCATCGTCACGGACGTAATCGAGCGCCCGGATGGGACCTACTGGATCTCTGCCGGAGAGCATCTTTGCCTGTTCGACCCGCGTCCCAACCGGAAGCGGTTTCAATGCGACTTGCCTCCAGTCGGCGCCATAAAGACCCTTCTGGAAGATGAGCGAGGCTTGTGGTGCGGGACCGATACGGGTCTGTGGCGTCGCGCAAGGGGTGCGAATAGGCAGGCCGCAAGAACCGATGGCGAGCCCCAAACATCGGGATCGTGGGAACCCGTGCGCGCGATCGAACGCATTGCGAGCGGGAGCTCATTCGCCGTTTCCCGCTTACTGAAAGACGATCGCGGCGACGTGTGGGCCGCTGCTTACTCGGGCCTGTACCGGTTCCGATCGGACGGGCGCACCGATCGCTGGTCCCGCGCACAGGGCCTGCCCACTGATTCGGTCACCATGGTGGCAGCCACTCCTGGAGCCATTTGGGCCGCCACCTCGTCCGAGCTCACGCGGTTGTCGATCGATGCCCGCACGGGCGAAGCGCAGATCACCGGCCGTTACAACCGGTCGCATGGGCTTCCCGGCAATCACACGTTCGATGTCCGCTTCTGGCGCGGCGAGGTCTGGGCGGCGACCTTTCAAGGATTGGCGCGCCAGTTGCGATCCGGCCGATGGCAGGCGGTCGATTTAGATCCGAACGTGCAGGGACTCCCACTGGAGAGCCTGGCGACTGATTCTCTGGGCAATCTCTGGGTAGGCAGCGACGGCGCCGGCGCAGCCCGCATTTCAGGTGCGGGACTGTCCCGTTTCTCGGAACGCGAGGGTCTGGGTGTTCGAAAGGTGTGGGCGGTCTTCGAAGACCGAAAAGGTGACTTGATGGCCGTCACCAAAGACGAAGACCACTATTCCCTGAACCGGTTCGACGGCAATCAATTCCACGCCATCCGTCCAAACACTTCCTTCGGGAAAGCGTGGGGTTGGAGCTGGTCCCAGATTGCGTTTCAGTCCCGGTCGGGCGATTGGTGGCTGGCCACGGGCGCGGGGTTGGTTCGCTATCGGAATGACCTTCGCGCGACGCCGAGCCTGATCGGGCCGGAGGCCGGCCTGCGACGCGGAAACCTCTTCCGAATCTTTGAGGACTCCCGCGGCACATTGTGGGCGGGCTTTCAGGACCTCTCGCAAAGGAGTCTCTACCGCCGCGATCCTGGAACGGAGCGCTTCGAACGATTGGAAGAATCTCATGGACTGCCGTCTCTGGCCGAGCAGGGAAGTTTTCCATCGGCGTTCGTGGAAGACAGGACCGGCCAGGTCTGGATTGGAACGTTGGATCACGGCCTGCTTCGGTTTCGGCACGGAACGTTCCAGCACCTCCGGTCCTCGTCCGGGGCGCCCGATCAGGGTGTGCGGGCGTTGCTCGTCGATCGCCAGGGGAGGTTGTGGATCGGATCGAGGAGGCGAGGATTGCTGAGGGTAGACGATCCGTCGGCGGCTAACCCGGTATTCACCGCATACACGAAGTCGACCGGGCTCTCCAATAATACCGTGATCGCGCTCGCTGAAGATCTCGCGGGACGCATCTATGCCGCCAGCGGCGCCGGCATCGATCGCCTCGATCCGGCCAACGGACGCGTTCGTCATTTTACAACCGCCGATGGTCTTCTCCCTGGGGAGCTCCGAGTCGCATTCCGCGACCGGCACGGTACGCTCTGGTTCGGCGGGGACCACGGTTTGTTCCGCTTCCAACCGCCCGAGGACCGCAGCGAGCCACCGGAGATTCTCGTCCACTCGATTCGTGTGAACGGCGAAAACCGGCGCATATCGGACATGGGAGATGTTGAGCCTGCTGCGCTGTCGCTTTCGTCCTTGCAGCGGCAGGTGCAAGTGGACTTCGGCGGGTTCCGTCACGACCTTCTTTATCAGACCCGGCTCTCCGGCGTTGATGGCGATTGGACGCCGGCTTCTTCCTCGCGAAGCGTTCACTATGTTGCGCTGTCTCCAGGCAGCTACGATTTAGCGATCCGCGCCGTCAGCCCCGAGGGCCGTCTGAGCGTTCGTCCGGCGAGGGTAAAGTTCCGGATAGCGGCGCCCGTCTGGCAGCGCTGGTGGTTTCTGCTAGTTACTGCCGGCGCGATGGGCGCGATCGTCTATGCCGCTCATCGCTACCGGCTGGCGCAGGCGGTGGCACTCGAGCGCGTGCGTACTCGCATCGCTTCGGACCTTCACGACGATATCGGCTCGGGCTTGTCGCACATTGCGATCCTGAGTGAGCTTGCCGGGCAGCAAGTGGAGCCGCGACAGGACACCGTGCGCCGGCCGCTGGCGGAGATCGAGCAGGCGTCGCGCGAGCTGGTCGATTCCATGAGCGACATCGTATGGGCGATCGATCCGCGCAAGGACCAACTGCGCGACCTGGCCCAACGCATGCGGCGGTGGGCGAGTGACGTGTTCTCGGGCCGCAACATCGAGTTCAGTTTCGCAGCCCCTGACCAGGATTTGGCGCTCGACGTGGAACTGCGGCGCGAGGTCTTTCTGGTGTTCAAGGAAGCGGTGAACAATGCGCTCCGGCATTCCGGGTGCACGGCCGCCTCCGTCGAGCTTCGCAGGGAAGGGGATTCCCTGGTGTTGGAGGTGGCCGATAACGGCAGGGGGTTTGCGGTGACGGAAAGCTCGCAAGGTCACGGCCTCATCAGCATGAAGGCGCGCGCGGCCAGGCTCGGCGGAGAAGTGCGAATTGATTCGAGCGGTCATGGAGCCTCCGTCCATCTGCGTGTTCCGCTGCGCGCCGGGCGGAAGCACCG
>JBOGMR010000136.1:0-6028 GCA_050746825.1 Bryobacteraceae bacterium
GGCAATGACCACGTCATACTCGGAGGCCGGCGTTAACCGGCGCTCCTCATCGGGATTCACATGTTCACGGAGCCTTCCATGAAGCAGACGATTAGCCGCTCTCTTATTCTGATTGTGTTCTCAGCGATCGCGCTCAACGCACAGACTGTATCCGGTACACTCGCCGGCACGATTGCCGATGCTACCGGCGCCAGCGTGCCAGGCGCGAAAATCGTGGCCAGGAACGAGGAAACGCTAGCCGTGCGCGAGGCAGAGACGAATGCGCAGGGCTACTATCTTCTGCCGTTCATGCC
The DNA here is from genome assembly GCA_050746825.1 of Bryobacteraceae bacterium. GTDB lineage: Bacteria > Acidobacteriota > Terriglobia > Bryobacterales > Bryobacteraceae > JBOGMR01. The sequence continues at coordinate 294 of JBOGMR010000136.1, forward strand.
ACTCGGGAACTACGAGATCACAGTGACTCTGAAGGGCTTCCAGACTCTGGTGAAGAAGGGTGTGATCGTGGATCTGAACCGGACCACATCGGCGGACTTCGAGTTGAGGCCGGCGCAGGTTTCCGAGACCGTTGAGGTGACCAGCGAAACGCCTTTGATCGAGACCGCGCAGGGCGACGTGAAGCACTCGCTCACCGAGCGGCAGATCGAGGACACTCCGCTGGCCGGGCGGAACTTCATGAGCCTGGTGGAGCAGGTTCCCGGGTTTGGGAACGCGCCCTGGATCGGGTCGTCGAACAATCCCACGCAATCGACCGGCTCGTACGCGGCCTTCAACGGCCAGGGAAGCCGCTCAACCACTTTCCAGATCGACGGCGTGAACAACGACGATTCGTCGGAAAACCAGAACCGGCAAAACGTCAACATCTCTTCGATTCGCGAGTTCCAGATTCTGACCAACTCATACACAGCGGAGTTCGGGCGCGCGGGCGGCGCTGTGGTGCTGGTGCAGACCAAGTCCGGCAATAACCGGCTGCACGGCGACGCATACAACTTCCACCAGAGCGATGTGTTCAACGCCAACAGCTTTTTCAATAACCGGGCCGGCGTGCCTAAAGGTGGAGTGGACCGCCACCAATATGGGTGGACCATCGGTGGTCCGTTGAAGCGAAACAAGCTGTTCTTCTTCCACTCCGCCGAGCGTGTGCGCGACGTCGCCAGCGTGTCCATTTCGCGCTTCGTCTGGCTCCCTTCGGACGGACCGCGCGCGTGCAACCAGGGCGAGACGGCTCAACCCGGAGGACCCTACTGCGTGGATCCGGCCACGCACCCCAACCTTCAGCGCGACCTCGATTGGATGAAAGGAATCATGAAGCTGTGGGACACCGGCGCGCTCAAGGGCAAAACGCCGAGTGACGCGGTGACCTGCGCGGATCTCATTGCGAGCGGGCGTCCTAATCGCTGCGTGCGGATTGACGGTGTGACCCATCGCTTCCCGGATTCAGACTACTCAGGAAAGCTCGACTGGATGGCTCCGTACCGAACCACGGTAGCGTTGCGCTATCAGTACAGCCGCCAGCTCCGGGCGCCCGGTCACATCATCGCGGGCGATTCCGCGTTTCAGAACAACCGGCAATACAACATCGGGCTTACGGCAACGCACGTGTTCAGCCCGCGGCAGACCGGCGAGTTCCGCTTCGGCTTCGGCAACCGGACTACGCTGGTCGACGTCGCCGACGGCAATCACATTCCGACCATTCGTTTTGAATCGACGCTCGGCCCCTCAGGCACGGCGATCGGCAGCTCGACCAGCACTCCCATCAATCGCCGCCAGCGCGACCGCCAGTTCGTTTACAACCACACGATCATGCTCAGCCGGCACACCGTGAAGGCGGGCGCCGACGTGCGGATCGGCATACTCGACGACATCACCGGCGACCGGGCGCGCGGCTTCTGGACCTTTGGCTCGAATAACACGCTGGCGCAGATCAGCAGCCGTCAGGGATTCACGGGTTGGGAAAATTTTCTGCGCGGCGTAGTGACCGGTTATCAGATCGGATATGGAAACGATCTGGCCGAGAACCGGTTCAAGGAAGCCAACCTGTACTTCCAGGACGATCTGCGCGTGACACGCAACCTCACGTTGAACTTCGGCGCGCGCTGGGAGGGCGTGAGTGCGCCGCGCGAAAAGGCGGACCGTTTCTCTTACGGTTTCAATGGCGACTACAACAATCTCCAGCCGCGCTTCGGGTTTGCCTGGCGTCCGTCGACCAGGATGGCCTGGCTTCAAAAGGCGATCGGCAGACCGGGTGAGTTCGTCATTCGCGGTGGCTACGGCATTTTCCATTCGCGTATTTTCCAGTCCATCTTTTCGCAGAACCAGTTGAGCATCCGGACGCAGCCGCCCAACGGTTTCGCCCGCGTCTTCAGTGCCGAATTTCCCAACGAGATCTCCGACCCGAGCGGCGGCTTCGTATTCACGCCGGGCATCACGCAGCGAAGCACAGCGGCGCAGGGTGGCGGCGTGTTCGCTCGCGGAGGAACTTTGCAGAGCACTCTCATCGTTCCCGATCGCAAGCTCCACCTATCCTACGTACAACAATGGAACCTGGCTCTGGCGCGCAACCTGCCGCGGAACATGGCTGTGGAAATCACTTATAACGGCAATCGCGGGATCGGAGTGCCGTTCTATGATTCTTCCAATGACGCGCGCTTTCCGATGGCGTCGCCGCTGGTAAGCGTCGATGTGGGTGGAGGCAATCTTCAGCCGCTGGTATTCGATCGGGTGTGCAGCGACGCCCGCGATCCGATCTGCCAAACGCTGGACGCCGCCGGCAACGTCGTCGTCGCTACCAGCGGCACGCTGAAGACATTCTCGGCACTGGCGTCGACCACGGCGACACTCGCGCAAAAAGGCATCGCGATCGAAAACGGCGTTCCGCACGGCTACATTTCGCTAGGGACGCCCCGCACCAACGAGCGCCGGAGCGACCCGAGCTTCGTTCGGAACGTGACGCTGCGCAACTTCGGCTGGACCTACTATCACGGCCTCGTGACGAAGTTCAGCAAGCGCAGCGCGCGCGGGTTGTCGTTCACCGGCACGTGGACTTTTTCGAAAGCGATCGATACCGGCTCGGAACAGACGTTCACCGGAGTCGACGCGAACGCGCCGACAGGCAAAGGCAATGCAGCCCGTTCGCTGCGAGGGCTCTCCAGCTTCCATTCACCGCACCGTATCGTACTCTCCTACGGGTACGAACTGCCTTGGATGCGGGCGCAGAGGGGCTTGATCGGCCGCATCGCGGGCGGCTGGACGATCACTGGCCTTTCCGTCTTTCAGTCCGGCACGCCATACACCGTCCTTCTCGGCTACGACGCGAACCTCGACGGACTAGGCAGCGACCGGCCTAACATCGCCGATCCGAGTTATCTGTATCGCTCCGTGGACGGGGGCCGGCAGATATCTCCGTGCCCGGCCGCCACTGTTGCCGTGTGCCAGGATACGCTGTCCCAGCTCCAGGTCCCCGGGTCCGTTTTCATCCCGGGACAAGCGGGCACAATCGGTTCAGAATCGCGCATCATCTCGGCTGGTGCGGACGGAACGGGATCGATCGGGCGGAACACGTTCTTCACGCACGGCATTAGTAACTTCGACACGACATTTCAGAAAGGTATCCGCGTGCGCGAAGGATGGCGGCTGACGTTGCGCATGGAATTTTACAATCTGTTCAACCGCGTGAGCTTTGGCGTGCCGGCGCGCACGGTCCTTTCGACCACGCCGATGGGGCGTATCACAGGCACGCGCAACGTCAACGGATTTGTCGGATCGGCGCGCTCCGGCGGCTCGCGCGGCGGGCAGATCGCGGTGCGGTTCACGTTCTGACGTGGGCCAGGTCTCGAGGCGCCGCCGCGGATGGCGTAAAGACAGAACGTTCCCGCCGCCTACAGCTTCCTCAGAAAAATTTTCCGGAACTCCACCTTCATCGGCGGGCCCACGTGAAGCTGGAAGCCGAGCAGGCCTTCCATTGCGCGGTTCTGCGCGTCATCGTCGACGACCATGCTCATCACGTGTCCGTTCATGACGTGAATGATGTTGTTCGCACGCGCGATCACGTGGAACTCATTCCAGTCGTCATTTTTGATGAAAGCCTTGAGCGCCTCGCCATCGCCGGGAGAGCCGATGAGCGTCTGCTTCTTCGGTTCGAGGATGCGTGTGAATTGCCCGCGCAGCGCGAGAAAACCGCGTCCTCGCTCTTCATAGAGCTGGCCTGTATAACGATTCTGCGCGTCGATGTCGGCCTGGTAGCCTTTGAGCACCCATTTGACGTCGCCGGGCACTTCGACGCTGCGGTACTGTATGCCGCTGTTGGTGCTGTTAATTCGATACTCCAGCTTCAGTTCGAAATCCTTGGGAGCGCCGCCGCGCCAGATGAGGAAGGTATTCTGCTTGAGCGGCTTCGCCGCGGTGGTTTCACCGGCGATCGCTCCGCCCTCGGCGCGCCAGAAATTGGTGTCACCGTCCCAACCATTTAGGGTCTTGCCGTCGAAGATTGCGTCGAAACCCGCGGTTCCGTCCGGATCGGGAGCGGGCATTCGCATGCCTCCGGCGGGGCGCTGGCCCTTTTTTTCCTGCGCGAAGGAACTCGGCGCCAGGGCCAATGAGAGGCAGACGAGGCAGAGATTTCTGAGCAGCATAGTGTCCCTCATAATGACATAGTGTGGCTGTGTCTGGCGAAGGCAAGCGCCGAGACCAGTCTCGGCGTGGAAGCCTCATGTGCCCTGCGCTACGGGCGAGGAGTCAAAATGATGCGGGTGATTGTTTGGGGCTTGGCAGCCGGGCTGGTGGCCGCGCCGGCGGAAGAGGCGCTCGATCGGTCGAAGCTGGATGCGGCGCGCGAAGTGCTTGCGGCGCGTCGCACGGAGCTCAGCATGGGTTTCGCCAAGGTGATGGGTACAGCGGAGGAGTTCAAGGGCGTCAGTATTCGCTCTGCGACAGGAGAGCGAATGGGCCAGGGCGAGGCGCGCGAGAAGGCAAGCGGGATTCGCTGTCGCGGCCGGGCGAATACACATAGACGTAATTGTCGCGCGCCCCGCGTAGTTCTTCCCGAAGTTAAGAAAAGCCGGATGCCCAAAGCTTGTTGTGAATCTCCAGTCGCTCCACGACACGCCGGCCGGCGGGCTGGCCCTGGCACGAGCGCCAAAAGATCGAATTCGCGATCGTGCGGCGTACGAGTTTTTCGAAAAGACGGACACGCGCGGTCGAGCGCAGTGGACGAGCGATATTGCGCGACGTGAACTGCGTTCTCGTTTTCAGGCCTGACCTACCGGACGCAGGTGACGTACAACGCAGGGCTCAAGCGATATCTGCTGTGCGCGCCCATTCCAGTGGGTGACACCCGCTTTGGTGGAGGGTTCGGAATCTACGATGCACCCGAGCCGTGGGGCCCCTGGACGACGGTGTTCTTCGCGCGCAAGTGGGACACAGGGCCTGGCGAGAGATGCTCCCTTCCGGCGAAGTGGATGAGTGGGGACGGCAGAACCGCGTGGCTGGTGTTTTCCGGGGAGGATCATTTCCCGGTGCGGAAGGCGATGCTGCGAGAACGGCGTCAGTGAGGCGCAATCGCAGACCTGCTACAATGAAAACATCCAATGTCCGCAGCGATTCTGCTGCTGGCAGCGTTGGTTCTTCCGGTTCGCGCAGCCGCGGAAGGCCTCAGGGGCGCGACGCAGTCCTATTCCGCTGACAGCATTACCAACTCCGCGAGCAACCGTTCCGGCTCACTCGCTCCCAATACGCTGGCGTCCGTGTATGGCGCCGATCTGGCCTACGTCACCAGAGCCGTCACCGCTGACGACATCGTTGCCGGCGGGCTTCCGGCCGCGCTCGGCGGCGTCAACGTCTTTGTGGGCGGCCTGCGCGCCCATCTGCTCTACGTCTCTCCCCAACAGGTGAATTTTCTCGTGCCCTATTCGCTGCTCGCAGGCCAAGTCGACTTCCGCGTCGATCGCGATGGCACGCGCGGGCCGACCGTGCGGCTGACGCTCGCCGAGACGGCTCCGGCGCTATTCCAGCTCGACCCGGAAACCGCGCTCGCCGCACATGCCGATGGCAGCGTCGTCACGCGAGAGGCGCCTGCGCAGCCGGACGAGGTCATCGTGCTCTATGCGACGGGTCTCGGCCGTACCAGCCCCGATCCGATCGCGGGCCAGCTCGCTACTTACGCGGCCGGTCTGGT
>JBOGMR010000137.1:0-20687 GCA_050746825.1 Bryobacteraceae bacterium
AGCTTGAGCAGGTTCGTCTGAAACCTGGCGTGCTCGGATTCTTCCCCGTGAGCCGCATGCTGGCGGATGCCCTCGACAACGAGCTTGATCATTCCGAACAAAGTCTCCGTGAGGTTCGCGCCGTAAAGGTACTGTTTGATCGAAACAAACATTCCTTGAAACTGATCGGCAATTTCGGAAGGTTGGGATAGAGTGACTCTGCAAATCGCCCTGTACCGCTAAAGTGGTAGGTCCTCCGGCGGAGGTACTGTCTGATAGGTGCGTTGATTCGCTAACCCTGCCGCTTACGCATCGCGCGGATTAGCCGCACCATACACGATCCGTGTTCACAGGTGCGATGGAAGCGGGCATTTCCGATCACGTGTGGGATCTGAAAGAGTTGCTCACGTAGTCCTTCTACCGGTAGGGTATCTTCATATGCGGTGTCATACCACCATTCGGCCCTTACCCAGAAACCTTAGACAGCCGCAGCACCCGACGGTTCTCTAAGCGGTCACACAGCCTGGGTCTAGCGCCAGCTTCTGATTCCACAGTTCCGAATCATTCCAAAACCAGTACTCGGTCAGGCGATCGCGGTCGTCGGCAAGCCGATCGACAACACAGAAGGGAGGTAGAACGTTGACAGAAATCTCATCGAATTCGCCGGGACCAAACTGAACTACAAACTCACAGTAATCTGGCGGAAAGCTGCATCCGATTGCCTGTTCCGCTTCCACGTCTGCAATGGAAGCAGGAAGCAATCGTGCAGTAGCTTCGAAACTGATGCCATGGAAATCATGCGTGCTCATTGCGGGTTATTCAGTTTTCCTACTTTTGCTTGAGTGGCTCCTGCTAGCAGGCATGGCACGGGATCGTACGTGCGCCTTAAGACTTCTACTATCGCTCGCCGTGGATCGATTGTAGACGATGAGGAGCCAGCGACCGACGCACCTTTCAGACGTTGCCGGGCAGAAGGCCTTGTGGATCTCTGGACTCAGCCTCAGACCGAGAAGCGAAGAGAGTCGGGAGCGGGTTTCTAAAGCTGGGTAGGGGTCATCCGATAAGGAAAGCAGGATGGATTCCGCCCTGAGGGTCCTGGTAGAACGATTCGAGTCGAATCCGTTTCAGACGCGCCGGCAAATGCGTGAATTGTTGGACGTCGATCCGGCCCGGTTCTGCGCTGCCGCGCTGCCGTTCCTGAAAGAGGCTGAGGGGGCGCCGGCTGGGTCTGGCCGGCGATTCCTGGTCACGTTTGTAGCGCAAAACGGTCTCCTGATGGACGCCTTGATGAGCGGCGAAGGTCTGGCGATTGGCGACGCCCTGCCGGTGGCCCTGGCTGCAATCCGATTGGACCCGGGATTGATTGACCGGCTGGCGCTCGGCCTGGAGAAACCGGATCTGAGTATACCCGCCCGCGAACGCCTGCTGGCGATTCTCGCGGCGGCAGAACCGGGACGCCTGTCGCCGGCTCTGTCGGACGCACGTCTTCGTTCGAAAGTGGCGCTGCTGATCGGCAAGATGAAGCAAGATACCGAGTGGCTGCGCGTCTGTATGACCGAGCGCAACCCTCGCGTTCGAGCCAATGCGATCGAGTCAATATGGGGTGCTTTTTCCGAGAGCAGCCTGGAGCTGTTTCGTCGCGCTACCAGAGATTCTGCGCCGCGGGTTGCCGGAAACGCGGCGTATGGGCTGTACCTTGCCAAGGACGGCAGCGGCATCCGCACGCTGCTGGAGATGGCGGCGCGGCTCGAAAATCCGTCAAAATCCACGGCGGCGTGGGTGATGGGCCAGACCGGGGATCCGCGGTTTCTGAGCGTGCTCGAACCGATGTTGCGCGACGATGCCTCGGGCGTTCGCAAGAACAGTCTGAAGGCGCGCCTGCGAATTCAGCACAGCCTCAACCGGCTCCGCGAGGCGGCCCTGATCAACGCCGAACCGGCTTCACCAATCGTGCGCGAGGCCGGTCTGTAAGTCGTGGCGCCCTCTATGCGCCGCTTCTGGCCTCTCTGGCCTCCTGAGAGCGATTCCGTGCGAGTCGAGTGGAATTCTTCAAAGCCAGCAAGGGTAATCCGATAAGCAAAATAGGATGGATTCCGAAGTTAGAGCCCTGGTGGAACGATTCGAGTCGAACCCGTTTCACGCCCGCAGGCAGTTGCGTGAATTGCTGGATGCCGACCCGCGCGTATTCCGTATTGCGGCGCTGCCCTTGCTGAAAGAGGCGGAAGCCGCGGCGGCTGGCTCGGGGCGGCGGTTTCTCGTTACGTTTCTGGCGCAAAACGGACTTCTGATGGATGCTCTGGCAAGCGCTGACGGATTGGGCCTCAGCGAGGCCATCTCCGTGGCGAAGACCGCCATGAAAGTGGAGCCGGCATTACTCAACCGGCTTGCCACCTGGATCGAGAGACCGGATCTGACGACACCTGTGCGCGAGCGTCTTCTGGAGATCATCGCCGGGGTCGCCGATCCGGGCCGGCTGATGCCGATTCTGTTCCAGGTCTCCCGCGGCGCCGAACCGCGGATTCGTTCGAAAGTGGCGCTGCTGATCGGCAAGAGCAACAAAAATGCGGAGTGGCTGCGGGACCGTCTGAATGAACACGATCCGCGCGTCCGCGCCAATGCAGTCGAGGCGCTGTGGGGCCTTGAATTCGAGACTTGCCTGGCCGTGTTTCGACAGGCTGCGGCAGATGCAGCGCCGCGGGTCGCCGGTAATGCCGCCTACGGCCTGTACCTGGCCAAGGACACCAGCAGCATTCGGATTCTGCTGGACATGGCCGCGCGGCCGGAGCCTTCCTGGAAGGCGACAGCGGCATGGGCCATGGGGCGGACGCAGGATCCGCGCTTCCTCAGTGTGCTCGAACCGATGCTGCGCGACGAAGCCGCCGGCGTGCGTCAGAACAGTCTGAAGGCCCGCGTAAAGATTCAGCAGAGAGCGAATCGGCTGCGTGAGTCCAGTCCGATCGCCGTCCACCCCACTCTTCTGGATGCGAGTCCGGATGGTCAGCGCAATCTCTCGTTGCTGGTTCGCAACAAGGAGGGATGCGATTTCGATCCTGCATTGCTGGATCCGGTATCGGTCATTGTTCGCGAGGATGGCAACCTGATCGGCGAGTTCGAACTGGAAAGGCTGGCGCGATCAAGCTCGATGTGGGTTGGCTTTGCCGTCACCGACGAATGGCACCGGCCCTGTCAGAATGGCCTCAAGGCACTACTGCCGGAGAAGGACCCAGGTGACGCTCTGGCGCTGATGCGCTTCGCTGATACCGATCCAGGCAGCCAATCTTCGAAGGTGCCGGTCGCCGGTGCGGCCGACCCGGGCGGGTCTGAGGCGCGGCCGGGGGCCGCCAGTTTTCAATGCGAGCCCGACAAAGCGGCGCAGGCTTTCGACATCGCCGCGCAGGGAAATGTCCCCGGCATGCTCGAGGCGATGCGGGCGCTGATTCAAGCCATGGCTACCGCTTCATCCAAAAGAAGGCTCGCGGTCGTCGCCCACCGGGACATCCCCGAAGAACACGCCGCCGCCATAGAAACGGTGATTGCAATGGCCCGGACAGCGAGCGTGCAAATATGCGCTATGGCGCCCGCGTCCACCTCCGGGCTTCGCGCGCTCTGCCAGCGAACAGGAGGCACGTTCTTCGAATGCGCGAGCGCCGAACAAGCGCGCGGGCGCCTCGCTCAACTGATGCGCTACCTGCACCATCAATTCGAAGTTCGCTATTCCGGCGGCCCGGTCCCCAAACAAGTTTCCGTCCAGGTGTGCTCGGAGCACGGAGTCGGCGAAGGCAGTCTCACCATCTGACTACCGCTTCACCCATATCGGGGACGACCACGCGATCTGATCGTCGACCTGAATCACGCGCACGTAGTAGTAGCTTTCGCCGGCGGAAGGCTGGTTGTCGACGAAGGTGAACGTCGCCTCGCTGGTCATCGGGTTTCGCATATGCAGGAAGCTGTTGTTCTTGATCACGTCGATCTGCCGGATCGGCGCTGTGCCGATCGCTTTCACCCATAGCTTGAATTCGCCGGGCGCCGCCACGATGTCGCCCTGCAGATATTCCCTGCCGCCGGTTTGCATGCGGTAGTCGAGGATGATGTTGTCCGTGGCGCCGTAGGAATGCCGCTTGCGCATCGCGTCGACAAGCCCGTCGCGCGTGAAGTCCGTCGCGATCGTGCACGCGTACGAAATGTGCGTCGAGAGGTGGTCGGAGCTGGCCTGGATCCCCAGCTTGTAGCCCTTGGCGAGCGCGTTCCAGACGTAGCCGGCGGGACGGAAGCCGCCCGGCGCAGACGCGGGATTGCCGCGATGCGCTGCTTTCGGCGCGCCCTCGTACTCGTTGGACACGCGGTCACCCTGGTAAATCTCAACCAGCGGCTCAACCTCGGGATCGTTGTCGCGCCAGTCGGTTCCCATGTTGCTGGCCGAGGTGTGCGAGATGGCGATGCCGCCGTACTTCTTCAGATATTCGTAGAGCGCCTTGGCGCCGTCGCGGCCCTGCTGCTCGGACTGCGGGATCGGCAGCGTTGGGTTGCCGCGCTTCGCAAAGATGACGTTGCGGTGGCCGTTCGGATAGCCGACGCTGCGCTCGTAAACAAACAGCGGCGTGAACGTGCGAGGGAGCGTGAACAGGTCGACCATCTGCTGCTGCAGCCAACTCACATAGTCGACATCCGGGCCTCCCATGCCGTTGTGATCGCTGACTCCGAGGTAGTCCAACTCGGCGGCATCGATGGCGTAACGGTAGGTCTGCTGAAGCGAGCCGTCGTTATTGCCATCCATGGAAAATTCGGTGTGGCGATGCGTGTCCCCGCGGTAGATCTTGTATTTCGCGCCGCCGGACTCAATCACGTAGCCGCGTATGCGCGCCAGGTCCTTGGGTTCGTCGGCGTGAACCGGGAAGGTCTCCATCTTGGGGATCACGCGCGGCTGGAGCGCGGGCTCGATCGGCGTGGAGGCGATTGCCGGTAAACGGCCCGCGTAGATGTCGGAGTGCCGGAAGAGGAACTCCTCGTAGTCGCGATTGTCGGTAGCCCACGCCGCGTAGAGGTTGCCGCGCCCATCGTCCGCGAAGCCCGCACGCACATCCTGGCGGCCGGCGCTCGCAGGCATCGGCTGGGGAGAGGACCAGCGCTCGCCGTCGTAAGCTGTTCCGAAAATCTCCCAAGTGGCGCGGTGTAGCGGGGCATTGCTGTGAATATCGCGAATGCGCGAAGTCCGGTGGCGGAAGTAAACCCACGGCCGCCCGGCGGGGTCGAACTGGACAATGGGAAAATCGTTGTACTCGCGCATGTCGTCCATCAGCGCGCGATTGAGATCGGTGGCCGGCTCGAGCCAGTTGCCGCCGGCGTATATCGCAACCCCGATCCAGCGGGATTGATAGAGGCGGGTCGCTTCCTTCTTCACCAGGAAGCCGGAGTCCTTTCCCCATTGAAAACCGCTCTCGTTCCATGCGGCCCAAAGACGGCCGGACTTGTCGCAGGCGATGCTGACGTGCGCTTCAAACCTGGGCGTGGCCGCAACCGGGATCACTTCGGCCCACTTGCCGTCGGACCAGGATCGCGCCATCACATCGTAGTTCCCTTTGTCGTATGTGTCCCAGGCGACGTAGACCTTGCCGGCGGAGTCGGCCGCAATCGCCGGCTCCCAATCGTTGGCCGCCGCCGTCGATACGCGCTCGGCGGCGCTCCAGGCGTTCCCATCGTTGCGGCGCGCGAACACGTCCGACTTCCCCGAGCGAAAGCCTTGCCACACCAACCACAGATTGCCGCGCGAATCGGTCGCGAGCTGATGGTAAATGTCGGGCTGCGGATCGTTCGTCAGCCTTTCGGGCGCGGACCACGAGCCGCCGTCGAGATAGCGCCCGTACAGATCCCAGTTGCCGTTGACGTTCGCGGACCAGACGACCCATGGCCGCCGCTTGCGATCGCGGCCCATTTTGGCGAGGAAGATGTCGCCCGGCTGATCGGTGACCTTCTGCGCAGGGCCCCAGGCCGCGCCGTCGAATCGGCGGGCCTGGACCTCGCTCGCGCGATTGCGGTAGGCCACCCACGCGAGCCAGACTTCCCCCTCGGCGCCGCCGAGCATGGTGGCGAAGTCGTCCTGATAATCGGCCGTGGTGACGAGCTGCGCGTGAGGGACGCGATCGACGACGACTCTGCCGCCAAGCACCATGAGCGGCTTGCCGGTCTCGACCAGCCGCGTCGTGATGACGAATGTGCCTTGCCGGGTTTTGAACTCGAGCGACGTCGCCGGCGTTGCCTTCACGTCCAGCACGACGCCGGGTTCGTTGAGGTACGGCGTCACGCCCTGCGGCGCCTCCTCCTCCCAGGGGCGGCGCACAAAGTTTGGACCCTGGCGCGTGGCCAGCGACCAGGAGAGGCCATCCACTTTGTCGCCCGGCCGCGGCCGCCAGTTCCGTACCTGCAGGACTTCGCCGCCCGTGGCGGCTACCGAGCCGTCCCAGGGCTGCGGAGATTTGTCGATGACGCCGAAGCGGACGCGCAGGGAGATTACCGAGTCGTCCGCGGCGACCCGTTGGGCGAGCGGCTGTGAGGACGCGCTGCGCAGATCGACCCAGATCCACGCGGCCGCAAGGGCCGCGATCGCAATACTCAACGACACCTTTTTTGTACGCATGGGTGCTGCGATTATATCGCGCGACTGAAGGGGTCGCGTGTTACAATACTTTCGTCGGCGTTCCGCGCCGGCGTCTTCCCTCAGGTATCGGGCGCGTAGCTCAATTGGCAGAGCAAGTGACTCTTAATCACTAGGTTGAAGGTTCGATTCCTTCCGCGCTCACCAGAATTTTATGTCCGGCTGCTGCCTTCACATAGCCGTCTTACCCTGTAGGTCGAGCACCAACAGTTCTTCAGGCGGAACGTCCTCGAACTGAATCGGCGTGTGCGGCGCGCTTGCGAACTCCGCTCTGCGACGCCTCGCCCAGATTGCAACCCCGAGCAGAGTCCCGATCATCACGACGAATCTCGCCGGCCCACGCATCGCCCAATACTCAATTTGGACCCCGATCTCGGCCATGCAGATAAAGAGGATTCCAAAGATCCCGAGCCTCGTATTGAGGTTCGCTTTGCCGGGCAGATACGAGCAGGCGAAAGGAATCTTCCGAAAACCGTCGAGCGATCCTTCGACCAGCCCGATGCCAACCAGGACAAGCACCGCGACGTGCTGCAACGCCGGCAGGCTCGGCCAGATCGTGACATACAGAATCGCGAACGCGATCCACACGGGGCCCGCCGTGATTGCAAACAGCGCCTTGCGAATCGCGTCGTAATACGCCGTGGGGCTGTGAACTGCCGTGATCCGGAAGATCCAATTGGCCGGCAACGACACGGGAAGCGAAAACACCATACGCGCCCCGAGCACCGCGAAACACAGCACCACCAGACTCCCGATGAGAAACGGAACGTTAACGTGATCCCAGCGCATCCTCGAATAACCGTACAGGAGGCTCTTCGCGTACGCGAGCGCGATCGCGAGTCCGGCGCCGGCGTACAGCGCGAGCACCAGCCTGTGCTGCCGGCTGCGCGCAAGCGTGCGCACGATAAACAGCACAACGGCGCGCTCCAGGGAATTGGGGAGAAGCTTGGCCGCCAGGTACCGCGCGATGCGGCTCACCGGACGCGAGCGGTCACCTGGTGCAATATCCGGCTGCTCGATCACGCTGCGCATCGTGCGGCGATAGACCAGCGCTTTAGTCACGGCCACCACCAGCGAAGAGATGATCAGGCCGCCCAGCGCCCGTTCCGCCAGAGGCGCGAAGGCCGGATGTGCGGCGCCGCTCAGTTGCTGGAAAAGTCCCAGAAACCAGAACGAGGGCAGCGACGCGAGCAGCCGCTGGTTCTCCGGCGCCGTGATGGCTCGAGGACTCGCCAGGGGTGGCGTGAGGAAGTACACGCCGAGGATCAGGAAGAACGCGCCCAGTTGCAGCCAGCTCGAAATCCGAAGAAACAGCCCGTAGCTCAACACCTGCGCGGCGACTCCCTGGAGCGACAGCAGGGCGCAGAATACGAACAGACCGGCGGCGGTCATCGTCACCCAGTACGCGCCAAAACTGCGCAGCGCATATAACAGGCCGCCGCCGCGGGGCATGAAGAGAAGCGGGAAACAAATCCCGGTAAAAACGTTCACGGCAACGATGCCGATGGCAAGAGCGGAGCAGGTTGCGGCGATCCGCGCGAGGAACAGGGTTCGCGTTCGGACAGGAAGCGGCGCCAGCACCAGCGTGTCGCGCCGGTCCGGCAGCACCACGTTCCAAGCCAGCACCGCGAACAGGCCGGCGATCGCCATCGTGGTCGAGATCAGGAACTCTTGCGTGGCCCAGCCGGCCATCATCCGCCGGTCGAGGGGAAGCTTCGCCAACGCAGGCGCGCCGGCCAAAACGAACGTGAAGCTGAGCGCCGCAAGCATCGCTACGAACTGTCCCAGTAGCTTCTGGATCTCGCCGCGCTCCGACAGCAGTTCCAGATCGATCATGCGGAACAGAAAATCGCGGTAAAGGACTCGGAACTGCCGGCGCTCGTCGGGCATCGCTACGCCTCGATCAGATCCATCATCTGCTGAGTGATCGCCTCGGTGTCCTGTTCCACGGCGAGCTGCGAAAAAATTTCTTCGAGCGTCGGCAGCGACATCAGCGCGCGTAGCTGCTCGATGGAGTCGTTCGCCACCACGCGGCCCTTATGCAGGATCACGATGCGCGACGAGACGCGCTCGACCGTTTCCAGTTCGTGCGAGCTGAAAAGGACCACTTTGCCGCGGGCGGCCAGTTCGCGGATCAGATTGCGCAGGACGAGTCCCGAATTCACATCGAGACCGGAGAACGGTTCATCCAGCAGAATGATCTCGGGGTTATGCAGTAGCGCCGCCGCGAGCAGCACCTTCTGCCGCATGCCTTTCGAGTAGGACGAGATCGGTACGTAGCGATCCTCGTAGAGCGACAACAGACGGAGGAAGCCGTCGATCTTCTCCCGGAGTTGCCGCTGCGGGAGCCCGCGCAGATCGCCTACCATCTCCAGGTACTCCGCGCCGGTAAGATGCGCATAAAGATTCGGCTCTTCGGGGACATATCCCAGCCGCTGCTTGTATGCGATCCGGTCGCGGCTGATCGGCTCGCCGCGGAACAGAATCTCCCCGCCGGTCGGCTCGATCAGCCCGGCGATCATCTTGAGCGTGGTGGATTTCCCGGACCCGTTCGGACCGAGATATCCTGTGACCTCTCCCGCGCGAGCGATGAAGCTGACGTCCTTAACGGCGGCAATTCCGGAGTAGCGCTTGGTGACTCCGCGCAGTTCGAGCATGGCCGGCTCACGGCCGCCGCCGAGCCGATGCAGCCACTCGACTGCGCAGACCCGAGGCGGCCACGACCAACACCGCGAACAAAACCAGCAGCGCCCGCGAAAATTCCCACTCCTGTTGAGACAGAAGCTGACTTACGTCCACACGTTGCGCGACGGTCCGCGGCGCATTCGGCGGCGCCAGCGGCAGCGCCATCAACATCTGCAGCAGCGCGCCGAGCATTCCAGCGGCCACCTTCCACAAGCCCCGCCCAATCACCCATTGCCGCGCCAGCGAAACGACCCCATCGACCAGTAGCGCAGAGGCGCCCTGCGCCGCCGCCGCCTCATCGAAGATCCACAGCATCTCTCCCGCAAATTCACGGCGGAAAGCCGGTGGGTGCAGCCACAACAGCCCCCGATACATCGCCCGCGTCACGACGCCCTCCTCGGACTCGCCGCACGAAGATGCAGTTTCGCCTCTCGCACAACGGTCTCGTGGCGCGCAACTTCCGCCGTGAGGATCTTCCGCCCGAACGCAGTCAGCCGGTAGTAGCGCCGCCGGGGATCGCCCTGCCCGGATCGCCTCGGCGCATCCTCGACCACGCCGTCGTTCATCAGCTTTTGGAGATTGTCGTAGAGCGTGCCGGGCCCGAGCTTATACTTGCCCTCGGACTGGCGGGCAACTTCCAGCATGATGCCGTAGCCGTGGCGGTCTTCACCGGCGAGCGAAAGCAGGATATGCAGGGTCGCGGGCGACAGCGGAAGGAAGAGGCTCAAATCCTCAGTCATTCGGATACCGTTATATCGGATTCCGAGTGAGCTGTCAAGTGACTTACCGGGGCCGGAAATAACGGCGGCCGTACGTCCGCCTGTGGCCATCCCAGGAGCCATTCGATTGCGGAGCCGCACACCCGGCCCTGGCACGGACCCATGCCGCAGCGCGTCTGCAGCTTCGCGGCACGCCAATTATCGAAGGTGCGCAGACGCTCATACGGCACATCTTCGCAGCGGCATACGATCGTGTCAGGCCGGGGTAATTGCCTCAGCTCCTCGCGCAGGGCGAAGGCGCGGTCGAGGGTGTTCGCGAAGGCCAGTGCCGCAGCCCGCCGGCCAAACAGCACCGAGGCCCTGTCCCGCAAACCCGCCGCATCGTAACCGGCGATTTCCCCCTCGACCAGCGCGGCCTCGACGCCGCCGATCCCGGTCGGCTCACCGGCGCACCACACGCCCTCAACCGACGTTTCCTGCCACTCGTTCACGGCGACGGTTCCGTTTCGAACTTCGCATCCGAGCAGCCGCGCCAGTTCAAGATTCGGCGCCAGGCCGAACCCGCAGGCGAGGTAGTCGCAACCCTCGCGCCTCGTCTGCCCGCCGCCTTGCAGCACAACCGCTTCCACTTGCGACTTGCCCTCCGCGGCGACTGGCCAGCAGCCGGTGAGGTATTGACTGCCGCGCAGCGCCCACCGGAACCGGATAGCGTCGAACAGTTTCCCCAGCTCTCCGGCGAGCGAAAACACGAATCGCGTAAGATGTTTCGTCGATGTCTGTTCCGCGATCACCGGGACCTCGGCGCCATGCTGCTTCAAATACGCGGCTACGGCGATTAGCAGAGGCCCCGTGCCGGCCACAATCACGCGCTTCCCTTCGATCGGCAAGCCTCCCTTGACGAGCGCCTGCAGGCCGCCCGCTCCCATCACGTTCGGTAGCGTCCATCCGGGAAACGGAATCCAGCGCTCGCGGGCGCCAGTCGCGATGATGATTTTGCCGTAGCGAATCTCGATGGCCACACCCGCGCGGTCCGCCAGCAACACTCGCCCGGCGGGCCGGTCGAGAACGTGCGTGCTGGTGACGACTTCAACTTTCGTCCGCCGCAGCCGTTCAAGCCACGCGCGCGCTTGCCGGTTCGATGGCATCGCCGCCTCGCCGCGCCAGATCTGGCCGCCCGCCGCAGGATTCGCATCCACCACTCCGGCCCGCGCGCCGGATTCGCTCGCAGCACACGCCGCCGCAATTCCTGCCGGCCCTGCACCGACGACTACGATGTCGAATTCAAGCGCCATCGGTGAGCACTTCCATTCCCGCACGGCACAGCGTCAGGCAACTTCGCGCGTGCGGAGCGCCGTCGATCGTCACGCGGCACTCAAAGCAGATCCCCATGCCGCACAGCGGGCCGCGCGGTTCGCCGCTTACCGAGCGCCGGAACTGCACTGAACCTGCGATGAGGATCGCGGCGGCGATCGTTGCGCCCTCGGGAACCGCGACGTCGCGGCCGTCGATTCTAACTGTGATCACGAGTGGTCCTGGGCAGGTACGGCTCGAGAGCAATCGCCGGCGGCCGGTGCAGGATCAGGTCCGCCAGCATCGCCGCTGTGCCGAGCGAAGTGGTAATTCCCAGCCCCTCGTGACCGGTCGCAAGGTAGACGCCCTCCCGCCCCGGACACGGACCGATGACCGGCAGGCTATCGCCGGTGGCGGCGCGGAATCCCGTCCACGTCCGAATCACGGACAACCGCGCCAGCCCCGGCATGTACTCGACCGCACGCTGCAGCATGCGCCCGAGGAACGGCGAATCCACGCCCGAGTGCGCCGCTCCATACTGCCGCGACGATCCGATCAGCAACTGCCCCGTCGCCCTCGGCTGCACATTAAACGCGACTGACTCGTTCGAGTGCCCGTGCGCGCTCTTCAGATACCCCAGCTCGACCAGTTGGTGATGCACGAATCCCGGATAGCGGTCTGTAATCGCAAGATGCCCTTTGCGCGGCCGCATGTTCAGGCCTGGGAACAACTCCACGGCGCGCGTCCCCGCCGAGCAAATCGTGACCGCGCCGGAAACGCGCGTGCCATCGCTCAACACGACGCCATTGCCGCTCATCGCCGTTACCGAACCGGCGAGCACCGTAGCGCCGCGGAGCCGCGCGCGATCGAGAAGCCACTGAGCGGCACGCGGCGCGTAGATCACTGCATCGTCCGGGACACGCAGCGCGCCCGCCAGGCCGGCCCTCAGATTCGGTTCCGCCGCGGCCAGCGCTTTCTCATCGAGCGCCTCGACCCGCACACCCCTGGCGGTGTAATACGCCTGCTTGCTCCGCACCGCGCCCATCTCCTCATCGTCCGCCGCCACCCACAACGTGCCGCGCCGCTCGTACTCGATCTCGCGCGGCAACTCGCTCGCGAGCGCGTTCCACAGATTGCGTGAATAGTTGGTCAGCGCGAACTGCGCCTCCGAATCATCCATCACGACGATGTGCCCCATGCCCGCCGCGGTGGCTCCCCCGCCTACCGGCCCCGATTCCACCACGCTGACCCGCAGCCCTTCGCGCGATAATGCGTCGGCGCACGCCGCGCCGACAATACCCGCCCCGATGACGATCACGTCGGCTGTCTCGCTCATCTGGCCGCGGACAGATCGCCGTAGAATTTCCAGCTCGACGTGAAATCCCGCGTCACCTTCTCCTGTGTCAGGCTGGCGCGAACCATTGCGACCGGCATCGTGTTCAGCTTCAGGATTGCGTCGTGGAAGTCGCGATTGGTCATCTTCCCCGTGCCGGCCAACTCCTTGTGCAGCGCACGAAACTGCAGGGCTCCGAGCATGTACGCCGCCTGGTACAGCGGGCTATAGCGTCCCTCAAACGACCGCCGGACTTCGGCCGCCGCGTTCTCCCGCTCGTGCCCCACCTTATCCACCAGCAAGTCGACGCACTCCTGCGCCGTCATTTTCTCCAGGTGAAAGCTCAATGAGAAAATAATGCGCGCCGCGCGATGGCTGCGCCAGAACAGCATCCCGATGCGGTTCTCCGGCGACTGCTGAAATCCGAGATCCCAGAACAGCATCTCCCAATGCAGCGCCCAGCCTTCTCCCCAGAATGGCGTACGGAAAAGCGATCGATACGGGCGGTGACGCCGCGTCATGTATCCCTGCAGATGGTGGCCCGGGATCAATTCATGAAACACGGTGGCGCGCGAAAAGTGAATGTTGTTTCCACGCATGCTCATGAGCTTCTGTTCGTGGCTCATTCCATCGGTCGGATACGACACGCTGATCACTTCACCGCCCGTGAAGAACGGATTGATGCGCTGCCTCTCGGGCGTCATCATCTCCATCCGCCACGTGTCGCGTGCGAGCGGCGGCACCGTGACCAGGTTGTGCTTCTGCACGTACTCGATCGCTTCGAGCGCCTGCTCCAGGATCAGCGCGGGTTGCTGGCCCGCGGGTACGTACAGATTCTTCACGTGCCCGAGCGCCTTGCGCCAATCGTCCCCGTAGCCGAGGTCGCGCGACGCTTTCAGCATCTCCGCCTGGCACCAGGCGAACTCCTTGTTCGCGAGCGCAATCAGCTCCTCCGGCGTGTACGGAATCATCTCCGCTTCGAGCTCGCTAAGCAGCGCCTCGCGCCCGATCGGATCTCCTACAATCGTGTCGCGATCGCCCTGCCGGATCCCCGCGCCTTTCTCGCGCAAGGCGCCCGCATACGCCTCGAGGCCCTTATCGAGCTGCTTGTATGGCTCGGCCGCCCACCACGTAAACGCCGGATCGTATCCGTTGTAGAATCCGAACCAATCTTTCAGCGTCTGGCGCAGACTCTGCGCCGACTGCGACGCGCGGCTCGCCACAGTGCTTTTCATTTTTGGCGCGTCCGGCGCCCGCAGCTTGCGCGCAGCCTGCTCCACCTGCTTGCCGAGGTCGATCAACGTCGCCGCCGCCTTCTGCGCATCGAGCGGCGTCACCAGTTGCCGGGCCTCTTTCAGCTCCATCACGTTCGGCGCGAACGGCAAAAGAGACGCGATCTCGTCAACCCGCGCGCGCGCCAACACCAGTTCGCGCGACCTGTGTTTCAACGTGTTCCGGAACAGTACCCAATCGATCTTCGCGTCCGGGCCCAGCGCGTCGAAATCGATCCGCTCCACGCCCGCGAGCCACGCACCATAAAACTGCCGCAGGACGCGCTCTCGCGCCGGCGATCCCTGCGTGGCGAAGAATCGCGTGAGAGCGCCGAAGTCGTCTTCGAAACGCTCGATCACGTCGCGCAGATCATTCGCGCCCCTGGGCGCCAGGGCCCGCAAATCGGGCGCTTCATACGCCGCAGGCGGCGGCCGGCGCACTACCGATCGAACCGTCGGCGCCGGCAAAGGGTCGCCCTGCCCGAAGGCGGCTCCGGTGGTCGCGAGGCACATCCAACCGGCGAGTAGTGCGCGTGATACGAGTGGAGTGGTCATGCTAATTAATCTAACAACACTTGGGCATTGGCGGCTGGCCGGGTCCAGGGATTCGAAACACTGCTATACTGTTTGGTTAAGGACGGTCCACTGGATGGCTGAAAGGCGCAGGTCCATTCTATTTTTTCCGCTGGTCATTTTGTTTTCTTCACTGCTCGGAGGTCTCTGCGGCCCCCGCGTGGAGGTTGCGTCGGCAGCCAACGAGGACGACATCAAGAGCAGCATTCGTCTGTTCGCGCGCGTGTACAGCGCGGTTGAGGATAACTTCGCGGACAAATTGAGCCCGGATAAGAGCGTATATAAAGGTGCGATTCCGGGGATGCTGCGAACTCTGGATCCACATTCGAACTTCTTCGATCCGCGCGATTTCCAGATCCTCAGAGAAGACCAGAAGGGCCACTACTTCGGCGTCGGCATGACGGTGGCGGAACGGAATCGCAAGACAATTGTCATCATGCCGTTTACCGGTTCGCCGGCGTACAAGGCCGGAATTCGTCCCGGCGACGTGATTCTCGTGGTCAATGACAAGTCAACCGAGAACCTGACGACGACGGAAGTCGCGGACCTGCTGAAAGGACCGCGCGGGACCCAGGTCCAGATTCAGGTTTCCCGTGAAGGCAGCGACAAGCCGATCACGTTTAATGTGGTGCGCGACGAGATCAGCCGGAAGAGCGTGCAGGACGCGTTCTGGGTGAAACCGGGGATCGCTTACATTGACGTCGAGACCTTCAATGAGACGACCAGTCCCGAAGTCGAAGAGAATCTGAAGCGTTTGGGCGAGGCGAATATTAAGGGATTGATACTGGATCTCCGCGAGAATCCCGGCGGGTTGCTCACCGAAGGCGTCGCAGTGGCCGACCGGTTCCTCAAGCGCGACCAGACGGTAGTTTCACATCGCGGGCGCTCGTCGCCGGAGAAGCCATACAGGGCGCGGCGCGGCAACAGCGGTCACGACTATCCGATCGTGGTGCTGGTGAATCGCTATTCGGCCTCGGCGGCGGAAATTGTCGCCGGAGCGCTGCAGGATCATGATCGCGCCTGGATTCTGGGCGAGAACACGTTCGGCAAGGGTCTTGTGCAAACCGTCTACCCGCTGCAGGAGAACACGGGTCTGGCCCTGACCACCGCGAAATACTACACGCCGAGCGGACGTCTCATCCAGCGTGATTACACCAACCAGTCGTTCTTCGATTATTACAATCACAAGGACCTGGACACCAAGAATCTCCAGGACGTGAAGATGACCGACAGCGGCCGCACCGTCTATGGTGGCGGCGGCATCGCGCCGGACGAAAAGTACACCTCTCCGAAGCTGAGCCGCTTCCAGATTCACCTGTTGTCCCGGTTCGCGTTCTTCAACTTCACCAAGCGTCACTTTGGGACGCGCGAAGCGAAGCTGCCGAAGAACTGGGCGCCGGACGAAGACACAATGGCCCAGTTCCACTCGTTCCTCCTGAAGGAAGGGCTCACATTCACCGAGGCCGAATACACCGAGAACGTCGACTGGACCAAGCGCCTCCTGCGCAAGGAAATGTACATCACGGCGTTCAGCGCGGATGAAGCGCGACGGATCGACGTCGAGTCCGACCCGATCATCGGGAAGGCCGTCGAGTCGATGCCAAAGGCCAAGGCGCTGCTCGAAACCGCGAAAAAAACGCTGGCGCAGAGGCTGTCGAAGTAGCCCACGCCGTCGAACTAGAGTTTGAATCCGAAGCCTCAAATCACTGTCCTGGACACGGGAGGGCAGTATTGCCATCTGATCTCCCGTAAAGTCCGCGAGCTGGGCGTGTATGCGGACGTGCGGCGCAGCGAGACGCCCGCGGCGGAACTCGCCGGGCGTAAAGGGCTGATCATCTCGGGCGGCCCGTCCAGCGTCTACGACCCGGGGAGCCCGACGGTCGATCCCGAAATTTTCGCGAACGGTCACGCCGTGCTCGGAATCTGCTACGGCCTGCACTTGATGGCGCACGCGCTCGGCGGCAATGTCGTGAAGGGCGGGAAAGGCGAGTTCGGTCTGGCTACGCTCGAGGTGCACGGCGCCGATCCGCTGCTGGCAGGGCTTCCGGCCCGGCAGCAGATCTGGATGAGCCATCGCGACGTCGTCGCCGCGCCGCCGGCCGGATTCCAGGTGACGGCTTCGACGGACACCTGCGCCGTTGCGGCCATGTCGGAGCCGGCGCGGCGGCTCTTCGCCTTGCAATTCCACCCCGAGGTTATCCACACCACTCACGGCAAGGAAGTGCTGGCGAGGTTTCTGTTCGAGGTGTGCCGATGCGAGCGGGACTGGGATCCCGAGCACCGCGCGCCGGAGATCGAGGAGGAGATCCGGCGCACGGTGGGCGAACGCAACGTCTTCTTCTTCGTGAGCGGCGGCGTCGATTCGACCGTGGCGTACACGCTCTGCTTGAACGCGCTGGGCCCGGATCGGGTGCGCGGGGTTTACGTCGATACCGGCCTGATGCGCGAGGGCGAAACGGAGTTCGTCGAGCGCACGTTCAATTCGCTGGGGAAAGGCACTCTCTCGGTCGAGCGCGCCGCGCAGTATTTTCTACCGGCGCTCGAGACGATGACCGATCCGGAGCAGAAGCGGCGCCTGATTGGCGAGGAGTTTTTGCGCATCCAGGAGCGAGTCATCGAGGAGCGGCATCTCCTCGACGGGCATTGGGTGCTGGGACAGGGGACGATTTACCCGGACACGATCGAGTCGGGCGGCACCGAGAAGGCCGCGCTGATCAAAACGCATCACAACCGTGTGGAGGGCGTGCAGCGGTTGATTGCCGAGCGGCGGATTATCGAGCCTTTGTGCTCGTATTACAAGGACGAAGTGCGGGAGATCGGGCGCGGCATGGGACTTCCGGAGTCGCTGCTGGAGCGGCATCCCTTCCCGGGACCGGGACTGGCGATCCGGTGTTTGTGCGCGGACGCGCGGGCCGCGCTGGAGCCCGTGGAAGGCGGGTACATCGTCCCGGTGCACTCGGTAGGCGTGCAGGGCGACTCACGCTCGTATGCGCCGGTGTTGGCGCTCGATCGTTTTCCGGACGAAGCGGCGCGGTTGCACGACGCGGCGACCGAGCTGATCAATCGGCTGAGCGGCGTCAATCGGGTAGTCGCGGTGGTGGCGAGCCGTGCGGCGCTGCGCGAAATGGCCGTGCGGCCTGGCCGGTTGTCGGCCGAGCGGCTGGCGCGGTTGCGGCGCGCCGACGCGATCGTGCGGCGTCTGTCCTCCGAGAGCGGCTTCGACCGCAAAGTGTGGCAGTTCCCCGTGGTGCTGATTCCCGTAGGCACGGAAACGGCGCGCGACTCGGTGGTGCTGCGGCCGATCGAGTCGGTGGACGGCATGACGGCGCGGTCCGTGCTGATGGACGAAGTAGCGCTGCGGGCCATGGCGGCGGAGGTCCTACGAATCGAAGGCGTGGCCGCCGTGTTTTACGATCTGACGCACAAGCCGCCGGCAACGATCGAGTGGGAGTAGTAGGGCGGGATGCGGCGCAGGCTCGCGCTCGATCAAGTGCCGTACTCCGGAGAGGCGTCCAGGCGCCGCGCCCGGATGAGGAACGCGTTCGCCCGCTCGTAGCCGGGATGGTCCGGAAGAGTGCTGCACTCGAGAGCCGCGTCCATCTCGCGATGCAAATCGAGACGCAGCGGAACGAAGCCTCCTTTCAACACCGTAACGCCTGACAGCAGCAGACGGATCAGATGCATCACCTGCTTCCAGGGCGCCTCGCCGAAGTTGCAAAGGCTTTGATCGATCTTCTTGAATTGAGAAAGCACATAGGCGTTGTAGGTTCTGTGCACGTGCTTTGACGGGAAGATGTGGCGGATCGCGACGAGTTCCTGAGCGATCGGCTCGCACGTTTCGACCAGCGGCGAATACAGGCACTCCAGCATATGGCTGATCGAGTAGTCCGCCGGGTGCGTGAACAACGACCCCCACACGGCCGCCCGCTCGAAGCAGAACCTCGATTCCTGCCGGAATCACCAGAGGGATGTGAGTCGTTCGGCGGTGCACGGCAGTTAGCGGATTGGGCTGCCCGAGATGGACTCCTGGATCTCGGCGTGAACGCGGCTGTGATCCTCTAGAGATTCAAGGTGGGTGGTTACGTCGGCGGGGACGCGAAGCTCGCAGGGGAGGCGTTGCTCAAAGATCGTGGCGATACGATGCGCCTCGCCGAGCGGGAGCGCTGCGGGAAACAGAAGGTGCACTTCGATCAGCAGCCTGACGCCGGTGTCGCGAAAGCGCAGCTCGTGGTATTCAAGTCCGAGCTCGGCGCAGAGGCGGTCGCAATGCGCGGCGATGGTGCGAGCCAATTCCGGGTCGCCGCGGTCCATCAGCCCTGTGACCGACCGCCACACGAGGCGGCCGCCGGAGAACAGAATCTGGAGAGCGACTGCGATCGCGAAGATCGGGTCGAACGGTTTCCACCCGGTCCAGGTGACCAGAAGGAGTCCGCCCACGACGCCAAGACTGGTCCAACTATCGGTGAGGACATGCTTGCCGTTCGCGATCAGAATGAGCGAGCTGTTGCGGCGTCCGGTGCGAACCAGGTGCCAGCCGAGCAGCGCATTGAGAGCGCCTGCGGTTGCGACGACGGCCGTTCCGAGGCCGAGGTGGTTGAGCTCGAGTCCACCGCGCCACTTCTCGACCGCGCTCACGATGATGAAGATCGCCGCCAGGATGATCATCGCGCCTTCGAATCCAGCGGAGAAGAAGCTGATGCGTTCGTAGCCGTAAAGGAAGCGCGGATCGGCCGGGCGATGGCTGAGGCGGAAGCTGAACGCGGCAAACCCGACAGCTAGCAGATGCACGACCGATTCGGCGGCGTCGGCAAGGATCGCAGCGGATCCGGTGTAGAGCCAGGCGCTGATTTTTCCAACCAGCATGACCACGGCCGCGGCCAGAGACAGGTTCATCGCCACTAGAGCCCGGCGGCTCATCGATTCTAACGAATGACCGTCACTGCCAGGTGCCTTGGCGGCGCGCGAAGAGAGTGACACGGGAGTCTGATTCCAGATTACCGCTATTCGATCGCGCAGGCCGGGGATGCGTCCGGATCACTCCTCGCGCCTGGGATAATGCAGCAATACACCGGCGAATCCCAGCAGCAGCGGCACGTAATACAGCGGCGAGCCCGTCACAAACTTCACTACGAGCCCGAGCACGGCGGCCACATCACACATCATCACTGCGACGATCCGGGCCATGCGCTGCCCGGCCCGATTGCCTGGCCGGTCGATTCTCTCAGCGATGTAGCTCTTGACCGGGAAGGATGCCGCAACCAGACCGGCCGCCGCGATCAGCAGGGCTGTGTCGAGCGTAGGTTTCGCTTGGGTGCTTGTGGGCGAAACCAGCGCGGCGACGACGAAATAGGTGACAATAGAAAGGGCAATCGCTATCCAAAGAATGAGTTGTTGCGAATGCTCTGCATCTGCGGAGTCGGGATCGGGCCGAGGCATGTACGTGATTATCGCAGCCTCCCCTGCCACGAATTTGCGGCATGGCAAGACACTTGCAACTGACAGCGCCGTCATGAAGTCACTACTGATCAGCCTCTTGTTCGCCTCAGCTTCGCTTGCTCAGCCGATCGGACTCGGCGTCAAAGCCGGCATCCCGTTCACAGACTTTTTCGACGTCGCCGGCGGCGGGACCAACCTTTCCTCCGTCACGCGCCGTTACACGCTCGGCCCCTACGCCGAACTTCGATTGCCCTTCGGGCTGGGCGTCGAGGTGAACGCGTTATACAAGCGGTTCAACTACCAGATCACCAACCCTGGCGCAGCGGGCCTGGCTTTAGTCGCAAGGGGAAACTCGTGGGAGTTTCCGGTCTTGGCCAAATGGCGATTCGTCCCCGAGGGCGCCATACACCCGTTTGTCAGCGGCGGTGTAAACTTTCGCACAGTCACCGGACTCGGGGGCGACGTGCGCGTCCCCATCGTCGGCGCAGTGCTGCCGAACTGGGGACTGGCGAATCGCACGATCAGCGGAATCGCCCTGGCTGGCGGAGTGGAACTGCACTTCCTGGTTCGGATCTCGGGCGAAATACGCTATACACACTGGGGCTCAGATAGCTTCGTCGATGCGGTCAGGGGGTTCCGCTCGAACACCAACCAGGCGGAGTTTCTGCTGGGCTTCGGCTTCTAAAGAGCCCGGCAGCGGCGCTCGCATCAAGGCCGGGTGCTTAACCGTTTTGGGGATCGCGGCCTGGGAC
>JBOGMR010000138.1:0-8836 GCA_050746825.1 Bryobacteraceae bacterium
GCATCGACATCGCCTGCGCCAGCGACCGGCCCCCCATCAACAAGAGCTCCAGCGCATTGTCGAAGATCTTCGAGTCGCTGCCGCCCGGCGTGCAGATGGGCACACTCTTTTTCAGGTCCTCGCCATATTTCTCGCTAGCCAGCATGCTCTCGCGGGCCCGCATCCAGTTCACGTTGCCGCGGAGCGTGTTGATCTCGCCGTTGTGCGCGATGAAGCGGAACGGATGCGCGAGCTGCCAGGTGGGGAAAGTGTTGGTCGAGAAGCGCTGGTGGACCAGGCAGAGCGCGCTCATCACGTCCGGATCGGAGAGCTCGCCATAGAAGTTGGCGATCTGCGGGGCGAGCAGCAGGCCTTTGTAGACGATCGTGCGCGCGGAGATCGACGGGATGTAAAAGTCGCCTTTGTTGGCGATGTCGGAGGCGCCGATTTCCAGTTCGGCGCGCTTGCGCACGACATAGAGTTTGCGCTCGAGCGCGTCCTGGTCCATGAGCGGGGCTGTACCGATGAAGATCTGCTGGATATAGGGTTGTGAGCCGCGGGCGATGCGGCCGATGGCGCTGCCTTGCGTGGGCGTGTCGCGCCAGCCGAGGACGGTGAGGCCTTCTTCGCGGATGATGCGCTCGAGGACGCCCTCGCATTGCAGGCGCGCGTGCCGCTCGACCGGGAGGAACGACATGCCGGCGCCATACTGGCCTTCGGGCGGGAGCGTGAAGCCGAGCTTGGAGCACTCGCGCGCGAAGAATTTGTGCGGGATCTGGATGAGGATGCCGGCGCCGTCGCCGGTTTCCGGATCGCAACCGCAGGCGCCGCGGTGCGTGAGGTTGATCAGAACCTGGATGCCCTTGAGGATGATGTCGTGCGACTTCTGGCCCTTGATGTTGGCGACGAAGCCGATACCGCAGGCGTCGCGCTCATTGCGTGGATCGTAGAGGCCTTGCGCGGGAGGCAGGCCGTTGGGTATGGAACTGGTGTGGTTGGCCTCAGTCATTGGAGAATATCCTCGTTGGAACCCAGGAGTAACGGCAGTATAGCACGGGTCTGAAGTATTAGACAACAGGAATGATGAGGTTGCTACAGTATTATAAAACCTAATGTAATTAAGGAGTATTAATAGTGGCTGGCGGGAAGGGCGAGTTCTCGACATCGAGACTGTCCGTTTTTGGGATTGGGTTCGATTTTTCAGAAACCATCAGACTTGACCAAGGGCGTACAAGTAGTTTTTTTTGTATTGATTGCCGGCATCGCGATTCCTGGAGACCTGCTCCATGCTCCATCATAGCATAAGGGTGCAAGAGACCGGGTGTCAGGGGGTGCGCGACATGGAAGTGATGGATTCGTGGGAGTGTAGGCGAGCCGACGACATCAGATCCCGCACGATCGTGCTCGAAACGCCAGGAGGTCTGCCTACACCCTGGTAGAACCGACTCGAAGGCGATGAGGCGATGGGCACGTCACGGAAGCACGCGATGGCTGTGGAATCAGGATTCGTGAGACGATCCGCTATGTGGTCGAGGAGCAAGGCGTTTTGTGAGGCGCGCCAACCGCTCGCTCACGCTCGCGGCTCAGTAGGTCGCGCCTGCTAATGGAGTTCACTCGGCGATCAGCCGGATCGATCCCACGCCGCCCTGGACATCCACGCGGATTTTCACCCCGGGCCGCTCGTAAGCGTCGTTCACATGGCGGTCGCCGCTCTTGCGTAGTCCGGTTACCGAGATGTCGCCAATGCCTCCCGAGGCGGTGGCCGCAATACCGATTTCCTTGGGGAGATGAACAGTCGCCTCCCCGACTCCTCCGCGAATGCGGACCGAATAGTCTTTGAGGGGAGCACCGCGCAAATCCAAGTGGAGGGTTCCGGCACCCATTTCCACGTCGACACTGCGCAGACTCAGGCTCCCGAGGTTCAGCCGCGCTTCGCCGGCGCCGAATTCAACTCTCACATCCAGCGGAACGCTGTCGTTCAAGCGTAGATCCCAGCGATTTTTGGTGTTGCCCACGGCAGACGTTGCGCCACGCTGCTCGATCGTCAGGTCCCCGGCGCCAGCGGCGGAACGATAGCGCAAATCCGGTTTCCACGCGGCGACATCGTAGGTGAAATCGCCGTCCATGAGTTTCCGGGCGCCTCCGCGTACATTGAGTTCGCCGGCGGGCATCCTGAGTTCCACGCGGACCCTTTCGGACTGGTCCAATTCGACGGAGCGCGATTCGTGCTGCTCCGGTCCGGTGGGCGTCATGTGGGGCATACAAGCGCTGAGCGTCAGAACTGCGGCGATCATCGCGAATGGCCGGACCGGTTTGAGCATAGATTGCACCTCGGGCGAGCGTACAACGGATCGGTGGCGGTAATCAACCGGCAGCGGCGGACGGGTTGCCCCGCGTGAGCGTCTCGAATATACTGAATCGGCCTGGGAGTTGTTTGGGAGGGGTCAATGAAACAATTTGTCTTGTTCTTGCCGCTCGCGATTAGTGTCTTTGCGCAGAGCCAGACCGGCCGAATCACCGGTAAGATCAGCGACCCGACGGGGGCCGCTATCCCGTCGGCGGAGGTCATTGCTAGCGAACAGGACACGGGTGTGAATACCAGGGGTGTCAGCAGCGCAACCGGTGTGTACGCGATTCCATTTCTCCCACCCGGCCGCTACCGCGTGGTGGCGTCGCATGCCGGCTTCAAGAAATACGACCGGCCCAACGTAGCGGTCGGAACCAGCGAAGTCGTACCGCTCGATATCCAACTCGAACTCGGCAACGTGGCCGAGCAGGTAACGGTGGAAGCCACTACGCAACTGCTCGAATCCAGCACGAGCGACGTGGGGCAGACGATCGATGCCAAAACTGTCGCCGACATGCCCCTCAACGGCCGCCGCGCTCTCTCGCTGGTTGCCTTGAGCGCGGCCACGGTTTGGGTGAGCTACGGCGGAGAGGCCAAACCCAACTTCTCTCTGGCCGGCGGACGCGTACAAAGCCAGATGTTCTGGCTCGACGGCGGCGGCGGGCAGAACATGCGAATGGGGGTAGGGCAGGTGGACATCGATCCACCGGTCGAAGTCATCCGGGAGTTCCGCGTGGTGCAGAACACCTACTCGGCTGAGTTCGGCGGCTCGGCCGGCGGTCTGATTATCTCCACGACCAAGAGCGGTACGAACCAGTTTCACGGGAGCGCATTCGAATACTTCCGGAACGACAAGATGGATGCGCGCAACTTCTTCGCCGCCGGTAAGCCCGCGCTGCGCTACAACCTCTTTGGCGCAACGGCCGGGGGTCCGATCCGGAGGAACAAGACTCATTTCTTCGCCGGAATCGAGGAGACGCGCAAGTCGACAGGCGCCGTCGATGTGCTGACGGTGCCGACGCCCGAGCAGCGCCGCGGCGATTTCTCGCAGACGACGAACGCGAATGGCGTGCTGCAGCGCATCTTCGATCCGGGCAGCAACCGGCTGGAGGGCGGGCGGAATGTGCGCGACCAGTTTCCCGGCAACGTGATTCCCGCCGCGCGCATCGACCCGGTGGCCGCCAAGCTGATCGAATACTGGCCGCTGCCGAATCGCACGCCGATCAACCGTGCGGGCGCCAGCAATTTCGGCGGCAACTACAGTACGATTTTCAAGCGCGACAACTTCACGGCGCGCATCGACCATGCCTTCAGCGATGCCAACCGTTTCTATTTCCGCTACCTGTTCAACCGCGATCCGCTCACCAACACGAGCGTTTATCCCAACCCGATCGCAAATACACGCAATTCGAGCAAGCGGCATCAAAACATTTTCCTGTTCGCCGACACGCACACACTCACTCCGAATCTCATCGTGGATGCGCGGCTCAGCATCTCCGACCGGACCTTCCACAACGCGAGCCCCGGCCTGGGGACGGACCCGGCGCAGTTGCTGGGTTTGCGCGGCGTGCCGAGCGGCGCGTTCCCGCAGTTCACGGTGCCCAGCGTCAGCACGCTCGGCTCCGGTACTCACGAGCGGATCCAAATCCCGATTCGCCAGCAGCAGTACGTCAGCAGTTGGACCTGGGTGCGCAGCAGCCACGTGATCAAGTTCGGCGGCGAGTTCCGCCGATCGACCAACACGGACATTCTGCGGACGTCGCTCTCGGGCCAATTCGGCTTTAGCACCCAGCCGACGGCACTCGAAGGCACAGCCAATACCGGTTTCGGTCTGGCCAGCATGCTGGTTGGGTTTCCGAACTCGCTCACGCTGCGCGCCACCGACGCTCTGGAGCGGAAGAGCAATTATCTGGCCGGTTACTTCCAGGACGACTGGAAAGTCAGCAATCGCCTGACGCTGAACCTGGGCGTGCGCTGGGAAACGGACACACCGATGGTCGACCGCAACAATCGCATGAACGGATTCGACCTGGCTGCAATCAACCCGGTTTCGCGAACCCCCGGCGTGGTTCGATTTGCGGGTCTCGATGGCTTTCCGGCGGAACCCTACGCGACCGACTGGAACAACTTCGGCCCGCGCATCGGGTTCGCCTACAAAGCCGGCGCCAACGATAAGATGGTCATCCGCGGCGGATTCGGCGTTGCGTTCGCACACCCGTTCGATCACGGCGTGCCGAATGCGAATTCGCTGGGCTTTGAAAAATCCGCGGGCCTCAGCACCCCGGACAACGGCGTCACGGCGCCGTTCCTATTGCGCAACGGCGTTCCCGCCATCAACCTGGGCGGCGCGGAACTGAACGACCGTTTCGGCGCCGTGCCTGTTGGCGCGAATCCTACCACGAATATCAACTTCTTCGAGCAGAATCGGCAGACCGGCTATGCGCAGCAGTTCAATTTGAGCATTCAGCGGGAAGTGGCCGGCATGTTTGTCGAGGCCGGCTACGTCGGGAATCTGTCGCGCAAGCTGAGCCTGTCGGCGATCAACATCAACCAGATTTCGCCGAACCTGATTAACGCCATCCGGCCCGCCGGTGTGTTCCGCCAGGGCTTCCGCCCGTTCCCGCAGTTCAACAACGTGAGCATTCAGAATCCGACGTTCGGCGTGACGGACTATCACGCCGGCACGCTCAAGCTGGAGAAGCGGTTCAGTGGCGGCGCCAGCATCCACGCCAACTACACATGGTCCAAGAACCTCGGCAATATCGACGACGCTCCCGAAGATCTGGGGGCGGCACAGCAGTATTCCGACTACTACAATCGCCGCGCCGACAAGGGGCCGTCGGGGCTCGATATCACGCACCGCTTCACGTGGAGTTCACTGTATGAGCTGCCCTTTGGGAAAGGCAGGAAGTTATTGAGCGACGGCGCGCTAGCGCGAGTGGTGGGCGGCTGGTCGTTGGGCGGTATTGCGGTGCTGCAGAGCGCCGGCGCTTTCACGGTGGTCACGCAGACCAACACGACCAACGTGTTCCCGGCCGGCGGCCAGCGCGCGAACGTGTTGCGCGATCCCAACCTTCCAAACTCCGAGAAGACGCTTGACCGCTGGTTCGACACCTCGGCGTTTGCCTTACCGGATGCGTTCACGTTCGGCAACGCGGGCCGCGGTATTATACGCGCCGACGGGCGCATACGATTCGACTTCTCGCTGGTGAAGAACGTCAACTTCTCCGAGTCCCGTTTTCTCCAATTAAGAGGAGAGGTCTTCAACGCGTTCAATCACGCCGATTTTGGCGTGGCGGGCAGTTCCATCGGCGGACCCGGATTCGGAGTCATCAGCGCCGCGACGGATGCGCGCGTTCTTCAGCTCGGACTGCGATTCGTTTTCTGATTGGCAGGTGGGCGGTTCGAGCGGACGCGTTTTGAGCGCGAGGCTTACTTCCGCCGCGCTCTCGCCGCGTCGACCGCCTGCTTGGCACGGACGCGGTAAACTCCGGAACCAGGGACGCCAGGGTAAACCAATCGTCTTCGTGATGCACACCCCTTCCACTTTCGGCCCATATTTTTTCTGGATCTCGCGGGCTTTGGCGGTGTGGAAGTCGATTTCGAAAAGCCGCGGGGGAACTTGACGCGGGGTCCGCGGATGATGTATTTTTATACATTGGACTGAATAAACATTCAGTGGCCAGAGGAGACACGAACTTGCGCGGGTCAACGGCGATGGCGGCACTAACAC
Organism: Bryobacteraceae bacterium; assembly: GCA_050746825.1. Lineage (GTDB taxonomy): Bacteria > Acidobacteriota > Terriglobia > Bryobacterales > Bryobacteraceae > JBOGMR01. Next base: position 6,060 of record JBOGMR010000138.1, read on the forward strand.
CGGACGAGATCGTGCGCGTGACAGCGCATGACTTCACGCGGGATCTGGATCTGCTTGACGACGAGGTCTGGAAGCTGCTGGACATGACGGTGGAGGTGAAGCGCACGCCCAAGCGTTACGCCCAGGCCCTGGGGGGGAAGTCCGTCGCGCTGCTGTTTGAAAAGCCCTCGCTGCGCACGCGCGTCACCTTTGAGCTGGCGGTGAAGGAACTGGGCGGGCAGTCCACATTCATCGAGGGCCGGATCGGGGGCCGCGAGCCGATCAAAGACGTCGCGCGCAACCTCGAGCGCTGGGTGCAGGCCATCGTCGCGCGGACGTTTCTCCAGGACACGATCGAAGAACTGGCGCACTGGTCTTCGGCGCCGGTCATCAACGCGCTGAGCGACCGTTACCACCCGTGCCAGGCGCTGGCGGACCTGTTCACCATTCACGAGCATTTCGGAGGCCTCGAGGGGAAGCGTCTGGCATTCATCGGCGACGGCAACAACGTGGCGCACTCGCTGATGCTTACCGCGACGCGCCTGGGCCTTGAATGCGCAGTGGCATCGCCTCGCGGCTACGAGCCGTCAGGCGAGATTGCCGATCTTGCGCGTCAGGCCGCGCTGGTTTCCGGGGGACGCCTGGAACTCACGGCCGATCCGGTGCAAGCCGTCCGGGGCGCGCATGCGGTCTACACGGATGTCTGGGCAAGCATGGGTCACGAGGACGGCGCCGAGCAGCGGCGGCGCGACTTCCAGGGTTACCAAGTCGACGGCAAGCTCATGGCCGCAGCCCGGCCCGACGCTATTTTCCTCCACTGCCTGCCCGCCAAACGCGGCGAGGAAGTGACCGACAGCGTGATGGAGTCGGCCCAATCGCGCGTCTTCGATCAGGCCGGGAACAGACTGCATGCGCAGAAAGCGCTGCTCCTGATGATGCTCGCCTGACCGGCAGGCCGGAGACTTGCGGCAATCTTATGAAAATCGCACTCGCCTACTCGGGAGGACTCGACACCTCAATCATTATTCCCTGGCTTCGTGAAAACTACGGCTGCGAAGTTGTCGCGGTCTGCGGCGACATCGGGCAGGGGCCGGACGAACTCGCCGGCCTCGAAGAAAAGGCCCGCCGCACCGGCGCCTCCGAAGTTCACATTTCGGATCAGCGCGAAGAATTCGTCACCGAATACCTGTGGCGGATGGTTCGCTCGGGCGGGGTGTACGAGCACAAGTACCTGCTCGGGACGTCGATTGCGCGACCGCTGCTGGCGAAGAAACAGGTGGAAGTGGCGCTCGCGACCGGCTGCGACGGCCTCGCGCACGGCTGCACCGGGAAGGGCAACGATCAGGTCCGCTTCGAGCTCACCTACAAGGCGCTGGCGCCGCACCTCAAAGTGATCGCACCCTGGCGGGAATGGGACATTGTCTCGCGCGAAGACGCGATTCGCTACGCCGCCGAGCGGAAGGTGCCCATCTCCGCCTCCACCACGAAGATCTACAGCCGCGACCGCAACATCTGGCACATCTCTCACGAAGGGGGCGCGCTTGAAGATCCGGCCAATGCGGCGCCCGATGATGTCTGGATGCTGACGCGGAGTCCGAAGGAAGCTCCCGACAAAGCCGCCGGCGTCACGATTGGTTTCGAGCGCGGCGCGCCGGTTACGGTCAACGGCAGGAAAGGTTCGGGCGTCGAGATCCTCGAAACGCTGAACCGAATCGGGAGCGAGAACGGTATCGGCCGCATCGACCTGGTTGAGAACCGTTTCGTCGGCATGAAGAGCCGCGGCTGCTACGAGACGCCGGGCGGGACCCTCATCATGCTTGCGCACCGCGAGCTGGAGGCGCTCACGCTCGACAAGAACACGCTGCATTACAAGCAGCGGCTGGCGCTCGATTACGCCGAGATGGTCTACAACGGATTGTGGTTCACGCCGCTGCGGGAAGCGCTGGATGCGTTTTTTGAGGCGGTGTCGGAGGCGACGACGGGGGAGGTGACGCTGCGGCTGTATAAGGGGAACGTCGATCCGGTGGCGCGGCGTTCGGCGAATTCGCTGTACTCGCTGGATATTGCGAGCTTCACGATGGGGGAGAGCTACAACCAGAAGGACGCGCTCGGATTCATTAATTTGGTGGGGTTGCCGATCAAGGTGCGGGCGCTGGTGGAGAAGGCGAAGGTGGAGAAGGGCGGACGGGGGTGATCAAGCGGGGGCGCGATGGGCAGGCAGGCACAAGCTCCTGCACGACGGGCAGGCGAAACCGCCTGCCCCGCCTCCACTTGGCCCACGCATCACTATGAAGCTTTGGGGCGGGAGGTTTGAAGGCGGGCCGAGCGAGGTTTTTGAGCGGTTCTCCGGCTCGCTCGATTTCGACCGCCGGCTCCTTGAGGCCGACATCAGGGGCTCGCAAGCTTTCGCGCGCGCCCTCGAGCGCGCCGGCATCCTCAGCGCGGGCGAGCGGGAGCGCATCGTCTCGGCCTTCGACTCGATCCTGGCCGATTCGCACCAGCCTGGCTTCTTCGACGGGGCGACCGACGAGGACGTCCACACGCTGGTCATTCGCAAGCTTAAGGAACGCGCGGGCGATGTGGCCGACAAGATTCACACCGGACGGAGCCGCAATGAGCAGGTCTCGCTCGACATTCGGATGTGGATTCGCAGCGAATGCGATCGGGCGCGCGGTCTTCTGGGGCGCCTGATGGCCGCACTGCTCGACCTGGCCGAGCGCTACCCCGGCGCCGCCGTCCCCGGCTACACGCACCTGCGACGCGCGCAGGCCGTTCTGTGGCCGCATTATGTGCTGGGT
>JBOGMR010000139.1:0-12366 GCA_050746825.1 Bryobacteraceae bacterium
GGTCTGCACTGCGTCCCCACCGTTATCCGCTTCGGCCACCACTTTGAAATCAGCGCTACGCTCGATCAGCGTGCGGATGCCGTCCCGCATGATCTTGTGATCATCAACTAGAAGAATCGTATACGCCATTCCCCCACCCCACGTCTCACGGCCCTGTCAGGCGCACCGATACGCCCTGACCTCCTCCTCGATTCGCAGTGATCGCGAGCTTGAGGCCTGCCTTGGCCGCAAAATGGTCCATCAGGATCAGTCCGATGCCACGCGGCCTGAGCCGCGCATCCTCAAGGTCGAAGCCTCTGCCGTTGTCTTTGACCTCGAGCGCCAATTCCCGATTTGCTGCCTGCACCGTTACGTCAATGCGTGAACTCCCCGAATGCCGTATTGCGTTCTTTACGGCTTCGTCGGCCACACGATATGCAGAGAATAATACGAGTGGCGGCGCCCCAATGGATTTATCCTGACTGAAATTTATTTCGCCCGGATACAGCCCGCGCGATCGCTCGATCAGTCTCTCCATCGCCGGGCCGAGTCCAGTGCGATCCAGCACTTCCGGATTCAAGTCGTAACTCAGGCTCCGTACCCGGTTTACCAGTTGCTCCAGAATCTGCTGAATCTCCGTAGTCCGGGTTCCAATGTCGGGAAACTGCGGTTCCAGATCCATTCGTAAAATATCGAGCTGCAATCCAGCGCCACTCAGGAATTGAGCGATTTCGTCATGAAGGAAACGGGACAGGCGCAGGCGCTCTTCTGTCCACTCCTCCACAAGCCGTAGCACGACCCGACGAAAGTGCTCCGTCGGACTCTGTTCTGACATTACATCCACCTGCAATTCTGCACGATTACACACTGGCAATGCAATTATTAGCGTCGTTTTGAGAGTACTGAATCGGGCCATCGTCCCGGCCCCACATTCGCGTAGAACTTCTTTCACCGTTCATGGGAAGGAGGTACCAGCAGAGTCAGCGCGTCCGAAACGATCTCCACTGTCGCAGGCAGGCGTCCCGCCAGCTCGCCATCCACCTGCAGGTACACAGGCGAACCGTCAGCCGCATCGAATCGCGCGGCCGTGGCCTGCAGCACCGTGACCCCGCTCATGCCGGACAACCGGCCGGATGCGATGCCCGCCAGGTACTTCAAGTATCGCGGCGTCCACTTGCCCTCGAAAAGCACGATCTCGAAGCGATCCTCCAGCAGGCTCGCGCCGCTGGCGATTTCCAGGTCGCCGCCGTAGTTGCGCACGCGGCTCGCGAGCGCAAACGAACAGCGGGCCTTGTGGCCGTCAATCTCCACATCGAATTCCGCGAGGCTCCGCGTGAGTTGCCTGAAGCCCGCCGCCCAGTAGGCCAGCTTCCCCCAGCGCTGCTTGAGGCCGCCCTGCATGTGATAAATGATCTGCGCGTCCAGACCCGCTCCCGCCATCAACAGAAAATGACGCGGCGCCGCACCTGCTGTGCTGGCGCGTCCCACCGCGATGCGCGTCGGCTGGCTCTCGCCGGTCAACGCCACCGCTTCCTCGATGCCCGCCCGCAAACCGAGCTCGCAGCACAGCACGTTCGCGGTGCCGCCCGGCAGCATCCCCACTGGAATTCGGGAGCCCACCATGCCCTCGGCCACTTCGTTCAAAGTGCCGTCGCCCCCGCAGGCCAGGATGAGATCGGCGCCCTCGCCCAGCGCTCGCTGCGCGATCGATCCCGCCGTTCCGGGCCCCTCTGTCGCTACTGCCTTGGCTGCGTGGCCCGCGCGCGTGAGCGCTTCCAAAATGCCTGGCACGAACGTGTCACCCGCGGCCTGCACTTTGCCCGCACGTGGATTGTAGATGAGAACCGCTCGACGATAGACTGGGATAACGACTATTATACGAGATGCCGAAGACCCTTCACCCGCGCGACGAAGTGGAGAGCCTGTGCCAACAGCTTCGCCGCCACGAGCACCTTTACTACGTCCTCGATCAGCCCGAAATCAGCGACGCCGAATACGACGCGCTGATGAAACGCTTGCGCGAGCTCGAAGCCGCGCATCCCGAGTTGCTCAAGCCGGATTCGCCCTCGCAGCGCGTCGGCGGCAAGCCCCGCGAGGGCTTCAGCAAGGTGCAGCACTCCTCTCCGATGTTGAGCCTCGACAACGCGCTCAACGAAGGCGAGCTGCGTGAGTTTTTCACGCGCGCCGGCGGACTCCTCGGCGGCCAGCCTGCGCAATGGGTCTGTGAGCTGAAGCTCGATGGCTTGTCGATGGCGGCCCACTATCGCGGCGGACGATTCGCCCAGGCGGTGACGCGCGGCGACGGCGCCATTGGCGAAGACGTCACCGAAAATGCGCGTACCATCGGTTCGCTGCCACTGGTTCCCCGCGAATTGTCGCAGCCGGACTTCGAAGTGCGCGGCGAAGTGGTGATGAACCGCCGCGCCTTCGAGCGCCTTAACGCCGAGCGCATCCGGCAGGAATTGCCCGCCTTCGCCAACCCGCGCAACGCCGCAGCCGGAGGGCTCCGCGTGCTCGATCCCACCATCACCGCATCGCGCCGTCTCGACTTCTACACGTACATGCTGCTGAAGGATGGCGCGCCCCTGATGGAATGCCATTGGGAAAGCCTCGAGACGCTCGTCCAGCTCGGTTTCAAGGTGAATGCCTACCGCCGCCTCTGCGCGAATCTCGACGAAGTTCTCGCCTTCTGCGGCGAATGGGAAGCCAAGCGCGAGCAATTGCCCTACGAAATCGACGGCGTCGTAATCAAGCTCGATTCGGTCAGGCAACAGAAGCGCCTCGGCTGGACCGCGAAAGCGCCGCGCTGGGCGATCGCCTACAAATACGCCGCGCGTCAGGAGAAGACCGTCATCGAAAACATCGACGTGCAGGTCGGCCGCACCGGCGCCCTCACGCCGGTGGCGCACCTCAAACCCGTATCGGTCGGCGGTGTCACCGTGTCTCGCGCTACTCTTCACAACGAGGACGAAATTCGCCGCCTCGGCGTCGAGATCGGCGACGAGGTTTTGATCGAGCGCAGCGGCGACGTGATCCCCAAGATCGTTCGCGTCACCGCGCAGGGCAAGGATCGCCGCCCGTTCCGCATGCCCCACAAGTGTCCGGTCTGCGGAGGCAGCGTGGCTCGCGAGGAGACCGAGGCCGCCTGGCGCTGTCTCAACACCAACTGCCCCGCCCAGCTCAAAGAATCGATCCTGCACTTCGCCGCTCGATCGGTCATGAACATCGACGGCATGGGCGACGCGCTCGTCGATCAGCTCGTCGACCGCGGCCTGGTCAAGAACGTCGCCGATATTTACGGCCTCGCGCTCGACCAGCTCGCCGGCCTCGAGCGCATGGGCAAAAAATCCGCCGGGAACGTGCTGCGGAACATCGAGCGATCCAAGTCGTATCCGCTGCCGCGCGTGCTGTCGGCGCTCGGAATCCGCTTTGTCGGTGCGCGCACAGCCGGCCTCCTCGCGGAAGCCTTCGGCAGTCTCGACACGATTGCGAAGGCTGATGTCGAGGAACTCCAGCGCGCCGAAGAGGTCGGCCCGAAAGTTGCCGAAAGCATCGCCCAGTTCTTCCGCGAGCCGCGCAATCTCGAACTGGTTGACCGTCTCCGCAAGGCCGGCCTCCAATTCGAGCACACGCGCAAGCCGAAAACCAGCGGCGCGCTCGAAGGCCTCACGTTCGTCCTCACCGGCGCCCTGCCCGACCTGACACGCGAAGAAGCCACCAAACGCATCGAGGCCGCCGGCGGAAAGGTGGGTAGCTCAGTCAGCAAAAAAACCAGCTACGTCGTCGCCGGCGATGACGCTGGCTCCAAACTAGACAAAGCGAAAAAGCTCGGCGTTCAAATAGTCGATCAGCCCCGCCTGCTGAAACTACTTGGAGACGCGTAGTTGTGGGGCGGCCCAGGCCGCCCACGCACTACCTCGTCAAATCGATAATGTCGAAAATCGTATTCGTCGCGTCGTGAATCAACATCGCCCACTTGTCGTAAACGACGCGCCGGCATCCACAGTCTCCCGGCAGCGGCGGCAGCCGGCTCACGAGCGGCGCCGGAAACGGCTGAATCTTCTTCCGCAAGCCCGGCGGCAGCGTGCCCTTGCGGCGGAGCTGCTTTTCCAGTCCCGGCGGCAGATCGCCACCGCGCTTCGCAAGACCCGGCGGCAGCCCGCTTCCACCGCCGCCGCGATAGTAATCGACGATCACGCGCGTATCGCCTGTGGTGAACACCACATCAACGCTTGTGGAGCCTCCGCCCGCCGAGGTCACCTTGTCGTGACCCTTTCCCTTGCCTTTTCCTTGGGCCGCCAGAATCTGACTCGCAAGCGTAATCGCCAGCAGCCCAATCACACAATTCCGCAACATGGGCTCCAGCATACCTCAGTCCTGAACGTGCGTCTCCACGGCATGCGCCTCCGTGAGGTCCGGCGTCTCCCAGCGATCGAGCATCCTTTCAAGAACCAGTTCCGATGCCGGGCGCCTTCCCGAGAAACCCATCATTGATCCCCGGTCGGGGCCTGAGGGAGGCTTCGTTTTAAGACTGCAGCGCACATGCAGTGCAGGCTACCTATCTCCCGGACCAGCTACCAGGTCAGCCGTGCGTTCAACTGAATCTGCCGGGCGCCGCCGGTTCCCTGCAAGTCGCCGAAGAAAATGTTGTTCCGGCTGGTCACCAAACCCGAAAGATTCGTGTGGTTGAAGAAATTGAACGCGTCCATCCCCAGGCGCAATCTGGCGGCCTCGGTCAACGAAAACTCTTTAGCAAGTCCGAGGTTTAGGTTCCAGGCGCCAGGCTCGCGGATGGCGTTGTTGCCCACGTTGCCTGGACGGACGCTGATTCGCGAAACCGGATTGATGGGAACCAGCGCGAACGCCGCCGGGTTGAGGTACTTCAACGTCTTGCTGTAGTCATTGAGAATCGGCTCGCCACCGATGTAATACGGCCGGGAGACGTTCAACCCGGTAGCCGCCTGCGAAAGCTGCACAGGAATTCCTGTGCGGGCCAGCAGAATCCCGGAAACCTGCCAACCTCCCAGCACGAGTCGCGCGGCCCTGCTGTCGAGGCCGCGCAAAACAGGCATCTCGTAAATCCATTCGCTGGTGAAATAGTGCGTGATATCGCCGGTGCTCGGACCGCGATCCGCCCTCGGATTGAAGAAGTCCTGGGTGCGCGCATCGGCGTCGCCCTGATAGTACGCGCCGATGTCGCCGCCTGCCGTCGACAAGCTCTTTCCCCACGTGTAGTGAGCGCTGCCGCTTAACCCGTGCGAGAAGCGCTTGCGCAGCGAGGTCTGCCACGACGTATACGATGTCTGCTGCGACTCGTCGACGTAGTAGTTTACGTTCAGGCGCGGATTGGGCCGCAGTCCGGTCAGCCGGTCCGGTTCATTCATCCAACGTTGCATCAGAAACTTCACGCCGCGCGTCCCCACGAAGGCCGTTTCCAGCACCAGGTTCGACGTGATCTCACGCTGGATCCCGAACGTGTAGTGCATCGAATACGGATTCTGGAGATGCGGATTGACGACGGAAAACGTATTGATCCAACCCCGAGCCGCGGTCTCCGAGTCGATGATCCGGATCAGATCGTCGTTATAGGTCGGCCAGCGAATCCCAAGCCGAGTGGCGTCGGCCCGGATGAAGTTAAAGCGGAATGGAGCGGATGGCGTTGGCTGCACGTGCGCCCACATGGCGCCCGCCACCTGGCCGCTGAACAGCATCCCGAAGCCGCCGCGAACGACCGTCTTGCTCGCGCCGCCTACGTTATAGGCGAAGCCGATGCGCGGTCCCATGTTTACCCATTTGTCCGACTCATACGGATTCTCCCTGGGACGAATGCGGCCAACGTTGAAGTTGGAATCGAGCAGCCCGTCCGGATTGTAGATGCCCGTAAGCGGAGCCTTGTTGCTCGCCTCCGGAACCAGGTGAGAAAAATAATCGTAGCGGATCCCGAGATTCAAGGTCAGGTTGCTGCGTACGCGCCAGTCTGTCTGCGCGAAGCCGCCGACCTGGTACATCTTCGCGGTGTAGTCGCCGTTACCGTACGTTGGTCCGACCGAGTTGGTGATGTTGTTGATGAAGTCGGCCCGCGTGCTGTACGCGATATTTGCCGCCTCGGGATTGTTGCGCCGGCAGCAATCGCGACGAACCGTAAAACCGAATTTGAAGGAGTGCTTACCGGCATGACGGGCGTACTTCTGGTCGAAGTTGTAGGTGCGCCCTTCCATCAGGTACAGTTCCTGGTCCGGATTCGCGACTCCCGGATAACTCAAGCGCGGAACGCGGCGGCCGAACGGCAGTTGCTCGTTCTTATTGTTGGGATCGAGCTGCATGAAGAAGAACGCATCTTCGCGGTGCATGTCGGTCAGGTGATAGCCCCAACGCGTTTCGGACGTCCAGTTCGAGCCGCCGGTGGTGAAGCTGGCGGTTCCGCGCTCGTCCCAGATCCGGAAGAGACGATCGTTCGCGCCGTTGAGATAATGGCGTGGCTGCAGTTGATTCGGCCGGCCTCGCGTGTAGCTTAGCGACAAGTTGCTGGTGCTTTTCAGCCGGATGTCACCTTTGATGTCCGCGTGATTGTCGTTCCGCCGGGAAGAGCTCGGGTTGATGTACAGGCCCGTATCGTCATTCGGTCCTACCGGCTGATTCGGAAGCGGGATGAAATCCAGATAGAGCTTATAGGACGGCGTGACTCGCAGCGCCTCGTCGCGGAGGCGGGCAGTCATGAGAGTCTCCTGAATCAGAGTGAACGCGCGTTCGCGGTAACCTTCGAACACGCCAAAAATGAAGATCCGGTCGCGCTTCACCGGTCCTCCGGCAGAGCCGCCGAATTGATTGAACGTCACGCCGGGCTTATTGCGCAGCCGCTGATGCCGGGCGTCGAGATCCTCCGAACGGAAGTTCTCGAAGAGGCTGCCGTGCCATCGATTGGTGCCCGACCGGCTGAGAAGATTGACCTGACCCGCGACCATGTTGCCATACTCAGCCGGGGGTACGCCCTTGATCGTATGAACCTCCTGGATAGCCTCAATGCTCATGATGTCGATGAGATTGGGCTGGAGGTAGTTCGACGAGTATCGGCCCTCCGGGTTGCCGCCTGCGTCGGTGCCGTCGACGGTGTACGAGACGCCGTTCTTCCCGACGCCGTTCATGCGAACGCCTTCGTTAGCCATCGTGACGCCGCTGTTGATCGCAAGCAGGTTGGTATAGTTGCGGCGGAAAATCGGCAGCTCCGTGATTTTGGTCGTGTCGAACGTGTTGAGCTGCTCGGAAGAGACCGTGTTGATGAGCGGCGCGATCCCTTCGACGCTCACAGTCTCCGTCGTCGCGCCGATCTCCATGACGAACGTGTGGCGCACATTCTGCGCCGCGGTCAGCTCGATGCCCTTGCTTTCGAGACGTTTGAAACCTTTGCCCTCAATCCGCAGCGTGTAGCTGCCGACGCGCAGGAAGTCGAAAACAGCTTCGCCGAGCGGGCTCGTGGTTTTGGAAATCACGGCTCCGGTGCCCTCATGCGTGAGCGTCACGATGGCTTCCGGAATCGAGCCACCAGTGGAGTCGGCGACTACGGCGTAGAATGTGGCCGTCGTCTGCTGCGCCCAAACGGCGCCAGCCATTACCGTAACGATGGACAACAGTAGCTTACCCTGAAAGCTCATTGCACCTCCTTTGCGCCTATGATTCTATTGCGAAGGCGCCGTAGTGTCCAGCAAAGCATTTCGTCGCGGCCCAGCGCGTGAGACAACTCGAAGCCATACAGGTAAGACGACTGACTCAGATTCACTCACGATCCACGCCCGCAGGCCGCGGGCCGTAATGCGGCAGCGGCTGCCCCGCTTCGTACGCGCCGATGTCGGGCGCCTTCCCCAGAAACCCATCATTGACGCCCGGGATCCGGACTCCCGCGTCGACCACCCGCGATCCCGGCCGCGGGCGCAAATCCGGCGGTTGCCTCTCCGGAATCGCCGGATTCGGGAAGTCCACCTTATCAAACACGCTCATGTCCACGCGCAACCCGTGCGGCTCGACTTTGAAAAAATCCAGCTTACCGATCGTCGCTGTGAACGGAGTCTCGTACGTGCCCACGGCATCGTAATCGAAGCTCGAATGCGGTCCATGCGCGTTGATGCGCGCTGCCATCCCTGTTCCCGCGCCGTACCCGCCGAATCGGACGCCTCCCGTCGGCCCTCCGATCGCCAGGTTGTTGCGGAACCACGCGAAGTCGAACGGGACCGTCGAAAAGCACGCGAACCCGTCGCCGGCCTTCACCGCCGTGTTGTGCGCGATCACATCGCCGACGCTGCGCCTGTGCAGCTTGAACGGCACGTACGTCAGGTTGTACATCGCGTTGCGCAGAAAATACACCGGACCGCCCAGGCCCGGCTGCGAGCTCACCCCCACAAACGAATTCGTGATGCGGTTCCGCATGATCCGGCAGTTGTGGAAACAAAAGTCGGCCTCGATAGCGTCGTCCGCGCCCGTGTAGATGTCGTTGTTGTAAACATCGATCGAGATCTGCTCAAAGGTCCCGGCGTCCTCCATGTTCGAAATGCAGTCGCGAAAACCCGTGACGCGGTTGTAGCAGATCACGTTGCCGGGGCCTGTGAGCTGCACGCCTTCGCCCACGTTCTTCCCGTTCGCGCCCATGGCTTCGCTGATCCATGGCGTCGGGCCGTCGATCACGTTGTCGGAAATGTAACAGTTCTTCGCTCCCGGCGCTTTCGGCGCGCGAACACCGTAGGTCGCGCGAATGCGGCATCGCCGCACCACGCAATCTTCGGCGCCCAGCAGGCTCACGCCGGTCCCTCCCGGATTCACGATCGTGAGCCCCTCCAGATACACGTGCTTGCGCCCTTCGAGCGAAATCGATTCGAACACCGCCTCGCCGCCATCCGCCCGATACACAATCGGATTCGCCGGCTTACCGTCTGTCTGCGCGACAAACTTCCCGTACGACCCCGGAGCCAGCAGCACGATCTCGCCCGCTTGCGCCGTCCCGATCGTTTCCGGAGTGACGCGGCGCTCCCGCGCGCCCTTCGCAGCCCGCGGCGCCGGACGCGTCCGCGCACGCACTGTCCGCTCCGCCGACCCGCCGTCCGGATCGCGCAGCGCCAGCCGGATCTCGTACTCGCTTCCCGGCTCCAAATCAAAAATGCTGCCCGAATGCTTGTTGTCCCAGCGGAAAAGCGGCCGCGTCCCCTGACTCTCGCCCGCCGGAACCCGCCGCAGCGGCATCCCTTCGCGCCACTGCCGCGTGCCGGATTTCCTGTAGCGCACTCGAACCTCGCCGTTCAGATTCTCGTCGCCCTGAATCTTCCACTCGACCGCGAGATTGGTCACCGTCGGATAGGGCGCCAGCGCTTCGCCTGGAACCGTCGCGTTCGGCGACGCTGCCAGCAGCACAAAACAAATCAGGTGCATCGCATTTGCAACTTAACACAGTCGGGCGCGTAGGGCCCCGTGGGCCGCGCTGGCCTCCGCCTGCTCCGGCGTCTTCCGGCGCCACTCCGAAGACGCGTAGTCTCCGAACCACCGTTCCGCCAGGCGCACGCCGGTCTCAATGCCAATGACCGCGCCCCTCGGATGCCCGTGCCGCGCGCACCAGGCACAGTTCGCCCACCATTCGCCTCGCTTCGCCTCGACCCAGAATTGCGCCGGCATCAATGCAAATGGATGCTGGCTCCAGACCGCGGTGGAGCCCGGCACCAGGATCACGCCGCGCATCTCGCCGAGTTGTTGCAGACCGCGCGCAGTCTCTTCCGCAGGCAACCGGCGAGCGAGCCGAGCCGCCCCGGATCCGGCGCGTGCCCGGTCTCGACGACTTGTCGCGTCAGCAGGTAGTGCAAGCGCTCCGGAAGTCCGCCGCTCGGCATTCTCTACTCATACCGCAGCGCCACCGTCGCATCAATGCGCAGCGCCCGTAGCGCCGGTATCAGGCTAGCAGCGAAGCCGGCCAGAATCAAAACCACCGCCACCGCCATATAACTCAGCGGGTCGGAAGGCTTCAGGCCCGGCGCCAGGAACTTCGCCGCCGGCTTGGTCACGAACATCGCGATGACAACGCCGGCCGTCAGGCCTAACGACAAGATCCGCGCGCCCTCGCCCAGCACCAGTTGCAGCACCTGCCCGCGCTGAGCGCCCAGCGCCACGCGCAGTCCGATCTCTCGCGTGCGGCGGCTGATTGAATACGCCAGCACGCCGTACAAGCCCACCGAAGCGAGCGCCAATCCGAGCACGCCGATGCATCCGAGCATGAACGCTCCCGCCTGGCTGGGAAGCAAAGCAAAGCCCATCGCCGAGCTCATCGGCTTCAGTTCCACAGCCGCCGCCGGATCCGCATCGAGCAGCGCGCTGTTCAACGGCTTCAGGATCGATACCGGCGGTCCATTCGCCTTCACCAGAAAATTCAGCAGCACTCCTCTTCCGGCTTGCAAATACGGCTCGTAGAGCGCGGGCCGGTCTTTCTCGCCGATGGTCGAATACTTGCTGTTTCGCGCCACTCCAATCACGGTCCGCTCCAGCCGGTCGTCGCTTCCAAGCCGGATGCGGCGGCCCAAGGGGTTCACGCCGCTGAACACCCGGCGCGCGATAGCCTCGTTCAGGATCACCACCCGCGCCGCGCCCTCACGATCCTGCGCGCTGAACTCCCGCCCCGCCAGAATTTCGATTCCCATCGTCCGAAAATAGTCCGGCCCGACTGAGTTCCATGAATACTCGACTCGCGCTCCCTCAGCGATCACGTCCGTCAAAATGATCGTAGATCGGTTCGCAAAATGGTCGTTCAACGGAACGAACGTCGCGACGGTCGCCGCTTCCACACCTGGCAATCCACCAAGCTGATCCAGAGTCGAAACAACCGCGGCGCGCACCCGTGCCGCATTCGGATAGCTCTCGGGAACCAGCCTCATCTGCGCCCAGACCGTCCGTTTGATGTCGAAGCCCGGATCCAGAGTTGAGGATTCGATCAGGTTCCGGATCGACAACGCCGCCGTGATCAGAACCAGCACGGAAATCGCGAGCTGCCCGGCCACCAGCGTATTCCGCAGGGTAGCGCCCCGCCCGCTCACCTGGTGTTCGCTCCATTTCAGAAGAGCGTTCGTTCCCGCTCGCGTCGATTTGAGCGCCGGAAGCAGGCCCGCGACCAGCGTGCTCGCGATCGCAACAAGCGCAGCGTAAATCAAAAGACGGCCGTCCGGCTGCATGGACATGCGGACGGGAAATGGAAGCGCCAGTGTCAGCCCGTTCATGAATCGGGTCAACAGGAAGTTCAGAGCGAGTCCTGCGGCCGCGCCCAACAGCGACAGCAGCAGGCTCTCCGCCAGCATCTGCCGCACCAGGCGGCCGCGGCCCGCACCAATGCTCATGCGAATCGCGAGCTCGTGCACGCGCGTCGCGCCCCGCGCCAGCAAAAGGCTGGCGACGTTGGCGCACGCAATCATGAGCAGCAGCCCGGCCACTGCCATTACCATTCCGAAGAATGTTGCGACGTTCGCCATCATTCCGCCGCGCAGCCGGTCGATACCGGTCAGACTCATCACCGAGATGCGGTCCGCCCGCTTGTAATTGGCGTCCGGGTAAATCTGGTCGAGCTCCGCGGCCCCGCTTTTCAGCCGCCCCAGCGCGGCTCCTGGTGTCACGCCCTGAGGCAGACGCCCGTACAAACCGACGCTGCCCTGGCTCGCTACCGGCAGATACATGTCGGGCGCGAATCCGAATCCCGTCAACGTGCGATGCTCCGCCGGAAGCACGCCCACGATCGTGTACGCCTGGCCATCCAGAATGAGCGAGCGTCCAAGCACAGCCGCGTCGCCATTGAGACGGGACTTCCAGAACCGGCGCCCGATCAACGCTACATTGCGCTCCCCGTTCCGTATCGCGCGCCCCAGAGCGACGGGCACGCCCGTGACCTCGAAGTAATTCTCCGTAACGCCCGTCGCGAACAGCCGCAGACTCGTATCGCCGTTGCGCCAGTTGACCTCGCCCATCGGGCTCTCACCCGCCAGACCGTCGAAGATGTTCGCGTCGCGCAGCAGCCGGTATTCGCGCATCGGAATCTGGCTGCCGCTCCCAACGTGCGCATTCACCAGCGTCTTGGGATCTCGAACGGACGGCTCGCTGAACAGGAGCTCGGTCATGAGACTGAAAATCGTCGTGTTCGCGCCGATGCCGAGCGCCAGCGACAATATCGCCGTCGCCGCGAATCCCCGGTCGCGGTCGAGGCCGCGCGCGGCGTGACCCAGATCTCGCGTCAGGTCTTCGAGCCAGCCCCAGCGCCACGCGTTCCGCGAGTCTTCGGCGGCGCGGGCCGTCGATCCGAATTCCCGCCGGGCCTGCGCCTGTGCATCCGGCCGCGACGTGCCCTCCGCCACCAGCTCTTCCACGCGCGCCTCTAAATGC
>JBOGMR010000140.1:0-6651 GCA_050746825.1 Bryobacteraceae bacterium
CACCAGACGAAATCTGCGCGGGCGGCGAAGATTTCGACTGAGTGTAATACCTTTGGCCTCGAAGCATCTGCGAGCCTGGTGAGGCAGGCGGTTCCGGCTGCCTGGGAATCTTTTCACCGCTCACACGCGCGGCCGCCCCGATCAGAATTCGAACCGCATCACGAGCTGTCCCGAACGCGGCGGCTGGAATACCGATCCTGCATTGATTCTCCCGAAGCCGGCGGTGGGCACGCCGGCCGCGTTGACCTGCTGGGTCGCAAGAGCGTTTCCGAAGTCCGGATTGTTCAGGTACGTGCGGTTGAAGATATTGAAAAACTCGCCGCGAATCTGGAAGTTCATGCGCTCACGCAGCCGCAACACCTTGCCGATGCTGAGCTGCTCATCGTAACGGCGCTGGAACCGGTAGTCGCCATAGTAGGCCGGCGAGAAGCCCCACTGTCCCGGCAGCGGATCGGACCAGCCTTTGGGGTTCAGCACAAAGTCCTTGTTGGGATCGATGCAATGGCAGTTGAGATCTTTCAGGAACAGCGGCTCACCGGGAACACGGTTCGCGAATGTACCGCGGAACAGCAGAGAGGCGAGATTGTTGTTCGCCGACGGAACGCGGATCGGGGTTCCACTGCCGTACCGGAGAATTCCTCCGATCGTCCAGCCCGCCAGCAGCGCGCGGCTCAGACGGTTACGATTCGCGAATCCGGAGGGCTGGACAACATAATTGAATCCGGTCACGAAGACGTGAGGCTGATCTGTTCGCGAGAGAGCTTTCTGATTGCGCCGGTTAAACACGTCGTTCACGGGCACCACTTCGCCGCCCTGATCTTCGACGGTCGTAAGATTCTTCGACCGGGTGTACGCCGCGGTGAAGTCGAGGCCACGCGAATACCGCTTGGTGAACTTGAGTTGCAGCGAGTCGTACCAATTGTTGCCCAACGGCGCCCACAGGACACCGAGATTACCGAATTGCGGGAAGGGGCGCAGCGTTTGCGCGACGGTGGATCCGCCGGGGTAGCCCGCATAGGGCAGGCGGAAGCCGCGTGCCTGCGCCTGCGGAGAATCGATGCGTGACGTAAGCAGGGTCCGGTCGTCGGCGCTGTTAATATCGAGGCCTACCTGCCGGATCCGTTCGGGAGTCACCGCGTTCAAATCGATGAGGCCGTTCCCCTGGAACCAGGCGCCGCGATTGCCGACATATGCCGCTTCGACCACAAGGTCTTTAGTGAGCTCGCGCTGCAGGCCGATGCTCCACTGGTTGACTCGCGGCGGGCGCCCGCTGTTCCGGTCTACCAGCGCGGGTGGCGCATTGAGCTGGCCCGGTGAAGGCCGGATGCCAGGATCGTAAGTAGCTACGTAGAGATCCGCGAGGTTGTAGTTGAGACCGTTGCGCAGCACCAAAGCCGGATCGCCGAAAGAGGGGCTGCTGAAACCGATGGAATTGAAGCCCATGCCCAGCGAGTTGCCGCCTCCGATGTAGTTGAAGTTGGGCGATGCTCCGTAAGTGATGCCCCAACCCGCACGCAGTACAGTCTTGGTATCGAGTTGATAGGCGACCCCAATACGGGGACCAAACGCGAGGCGATAGGTGCCGGTGAAGCGGCAGTTGCACCGCCCCGGGCCGTCGCCTTCGTAAAGCGTGCCGCCCAGGAGCCCGCCGGCCGCGGGGTTGCGGACATCGGGCGCGAACATGCTGGTGCGGTAGCGAAGCTCGTGAGGCGGAGGCTCGAGGTCGTAGCGCACACCGTAGTCGAGCGTGAGCTTGCGGGTGACCTTCCAGGTGTCCTGAACGAAGAACGCCCACGCGGTCTTGCGATACTGCGGGTCTTGCGGATTACCGATATTGGCGTTACTGGTCAGACCGAGCAGAAAACTGGCGTACGGGTGACCGACGACGCCGCCCTGCAGGTTCTGTCCCTGAGTAGCAGGTAACCCGGTTTCTGCGGCCGAGAAGCCATAGCTGCCGGAAGCGGAATTCGTGTTCCGGTTGGTGAAGTTGTCGAACCTGTACTCGGCGCCGAACTTGTAGGTGTGATTGCTGCGCGTCACGATCACGCTCGCGTTGGTCGTGATCTTGTCCTGCAGGTAGAGATTCCTGTTCGTCGGACCGAGTCCGAATCCGAGGCCGCCGAAAGCGTTGCCCATGCCGGTCATGCGCGGGAAGCCTGTTTCCACTGCGCCACGCAGGTTGAGCTCCTTAATGGAATCGTAGGCAAGGATGTTGGGCGGCGCCGAGTCGGGATTGTGATACCGCTGATAACCGGCGCCGAGGTGAAGCAACACCGTCGGGCGTAGCGAATGATCGTAGTTGATGCGCTCGGTGTGACTGCGGATAAACTGATCGCGGCGCTGCGAGATCGGGTCGGGCAATCCGTCCTGGCCGTTATCTTTGTCGGTTCGCATGCGAGACCAGTAAAAGGAAAACTTGCCCGCACTCGTCAAACTGTGGTCGATCTTAATGCTGGGGATGTCCTGGATCTTGCGAAAATCGTAGATCTGCTCGAAATTATTCACGAGGCTGCCGTTGATCGCGTTCGGAATCATCCCTTGGATTTTCGCGGCGACCGGATCGAAGCGGCTCTGCGGGATCGCGTTGCCGGCGAACGGATCGCGCATTACGCGACCGCTGACAGGGCGGCTGGTGAGCGGATCATAGATGGTGTTCTCAATGATCGAACGTCCGTCGAGGTCCGTTCCGAGGACGCGAGCGGTGCGTGCCGCGCTGAAATCGCCGCGGCGGAACGCTTCGGCCGGCACGGTGCCGAAGGCGCCGGACCGGCCTTCGCGATTCCGGTACATCTCATAATTGAAGAAAAAAAATGTCCGCTCGCGGCCGTTGTAAAGCTTGGGCGCAATAACCGGGCCACCGATACTGCCGCCTAAGTCGTGCCGGCGCGCCTGCGGACGCACCAGGTTACCTTTCCCATCGTTGGTGAAGGGAATGCCCGAATTGAAGTTCTCGTGGACGAAATACTCGTACACGCTGCCGTGCACCTGATTCGTCCCGGAGCGTGAGGTGAAGTTGAACAATCCGCCGCTCACTTGCCCAAACTCAGCGGCGAAGTTGCTCGTCTGGAGGGTGAATTCCTCTATGGCTTCGACCGAGGGTTGCGATTCGTCGGACACACGGGGATTCAGAGCGCTGGTGCCGTCCTGCCCCTCGAAGATGATGCGGAACGTGTTGCCAGGAGCCCCGTTGACCCGGATGTCATTCCATCCGCTGATGCTCGAACCCGGTGAGAGCTGGACGAAGCTGAGGGGGTTGCGCACCGCGCCCTGGCCGATCGCAAAATTAAGCGGGAGCGCGTTGATGCGATCGCCGCTGATGGTTGTGCTCTGTTCGGCGCTCTCGCTCTTGAGCAGCGGCGCATCGCCGGTGACGGTCACCGATTCCGTCGTCGCGCCGACCTGAAGGTCAATATCGATGCGCGCGGCCTGTGCGACCTGTACGCGGATCCCCTGTTGCTGGAATTTCTTGAATCCCGACACTTCTACCGTCAGGTCGTAAGCGCCGACGGGCATGGACGGGATGGTGTAGTTCCCAGTCGAGGTGGTGACCGTGCGAAACTGGACGCCCGTTTCCGTGTTGACGGCAACGACGGGTGCGCCGGGCACGACTGCGCCCGCCGGGTCGGTCACCGCGCCTGTGATCAAGCCTCGGTCGCTCTGGCCGAGGAGACATAAAGGGAGCAGGATGGAGCAAACGCACACCAGGATGATCTTCATGGGTTTCCCCCTTCGCGTAGGTTCTTTGATGGCGACTTTATTACACTCCGTTGGCGGATGTCAAACTGCCGAAGGGCGCCATCGACGTGCGAGTCTACCGGCGTTCATCCGCTGCTTGTCTGATATGTGATCGTCAGATGATGGGACGCCGTCTCCTTCTCATCGTTCCTGTAGCCCTCCTCACATGGGCGCAGGAAGCGCCGCCCGACCGTGTCGTAGCGGAGTGGATGTTGCGCATGGGCGGGAGCGTCGTGCTGGAGGGGCAGCGCCGGCCCATCTTCGATCTGGCTGAGCTGCCGGCTTCGGATTTCCGCGTCCACCGCTGAATTTCACCGGCATCACCCAATGGGGCCTTTGCCTCGAGGATGAGCTGAAGCGCTTGCCCGCTCTGCCCCACGTCAAGGAAATTCCATCGGTGACGTGTATCTCACGATCGCGGAAGAAGTGCTCAAGACGCCGATAGGGAAGGCGTTCCCGACCGCCGAAGAGAAGATGAGCGCGATTGTTTAACAGGCGCGATCAATTGACATGAGAATCGCGATGGCGAGAATCGTCTTGTGCCTGCTGGCGGCCGGTTCCGCGATGGCCGGCGAAATTCACTTCCGGCAATCCGGCTTTGCTGCCGGCGCTGAGGGTTGGACCGCCTGGAGCATCCGGGCTGAGACGGCTCCGCGGACCTTGGTCGAGCCGGCGGTTTCGGTAGGCGAACCGGGCTCACTGGCTGTGTCCGGAAACGGCAACATCGGCGCGTTCGGCGGCTGGCAGCGGATTATCCCGGATATCCGGCCAGGCGCCTGGTACCGGTTCACGGCCTCTTATCGCGCCGCCGGTGTGACCAGCGAGAATTGGCAGATCCTGCCGCGCGTCGATTGGCGGAGCGGCGAAGGAAAGCGCGCTCGCAGCCACGTCGACTACGTCGCACGATCCGAACGCCAAGGCGCGTGGACCAAGGTCACGCTCGAAACGCAGGCGCATCCCGGTGCGACCAGTGCGGCTCTCCAGCTCTTTCTCGCGCACGCTCCATCCGGGATTGTGTGGTGGGACCAGATCGAGTTCGAGGAGATTCCAGCGCCGGGGCCGAGGCCGGTGACGATCGCCACGATCAACTTGCGTCCGCAATCGACGCGGGCTGCGGCCGAAAGCGTCCGCCAGTTTCTCGAGATGGCGGACCAGACGGTGCCGGCCGGGGCGGACCTGGTCCTGTTTCCGGAGGGAATCACGGTCATCGGGACCGGTAAGTCTTACACGGATGTTTCCGAGCCCATCCCCGGTCCAACTAGCGAGCGCCTCAGTGCATTCGCCCGCAGGAAGCACGCGTACGTCGCGGCCGGCTTGTATGAACGCGATGGAGCCGCGGTGTACAACACGTCAGTTCTTTTCGACCGCGGCGGCAACGTGATCGGACGATATCGCAAGGTTCATCTGCCGCAAAACGAGATGGAGGAACTGACCCCGGGGCAATGAGTACCCGGTGTTCCGCACCGATTTCGGAACGGTCGGCATGATGATCTGTGTTGCGTCCGGATATGACCATCCCACCTACATCATGGGTCCCAACGGGAAACGATTGGCGGAAGCGAAACCGGGAACGGTCGCGATCGGGAAGGTCGATCTGAATGAGCGCCGCCACGACGGGAAGCGGCCGCGTCAATATCGGCCCGATGTCAGGGTTGACTTCCTACCCTCGGGCGACCAATAGCCAAAAAGAGCTCACCAGTTTCAGGCCGCTCGCCCTCGCACCACTACCACCGTCGCGTCATCGGCCGGTTCAAACGCACGCACTGCCCGCAGGATGCCGGCAGCCGAAGCACCCGACCGCAAGTGCGCGAGCAGACGGTCTTCGCCGAACTCCTCGCCGGCGTCTCCGCAAGCTTCCCCACCCGCCTCCACCACGCCATCCGAGTAGATGACAAGCCTGTCGCCGGGACCGAGCACTGTCTGCCGCTCCTCGCCGCTCCAATCCGCAAACAGCCCGATCACGGTCGCGGTCGGCTCCAGGCGCTGAGTTCGCCCGTCGGCTCGCGCGATCATCGGCGCACAGTGGCCGCAATTGACGTACTGCAGCGTGCGCGTCGCATCGTCGTACCGGCCGAAGAACAACGTGGCGTACTGCTCAGGCGGCGTCGATTCAAAGAACTGCCGATTCACTTCGCGGCCCAGCGCCAGTGTATCCGTCGTCCCGGCAAGCGTGCGCACCGAGGACCGCAGGTTCGCCATCAGCAGCGCCCCGGCGACGCCCTTTCCCGACGCATCCGCCAGAACCAATCCGGCCTCGCTGCCGCCGAGGTCGAGGAAATCGTAATAGTCACCGCCGACCTCGCGCGCCGGCATCGTGGCCCCATCACAGATAGCGGTGCGCAGAGGCTTCGGCTCGTGCGGCAGAAGGCGAGCTTGAATTCGCTGCGCGGTCAGTGTTTCCACCCTGCGCAGCCTCTGCCGCTCGACCGTCTCGATCAGCCGCGCGTTGTCCCACGGCTTCTGGATGAAGTCCGACGCGCCCTTGCGCATCGCTTCGATGGCGAGTTCAAGACTCGCCCAGGCGGTCATCACTACCACCGGCGTGTCGCAGTGCCGGCGCCGCAGGTTTCCGAGCAGCTCGATACCTTCGTCGCCAGAAGTCGTGTCCCGGGCATAGTTCATGTCGAGAAGGATGACGTCGTAGTCCTGCTCCTCTGCCGCACGCAGCAGGCGCGCGGGAGAGTCCGCCGTCTCGGTTTGGTACCCTGCCCCTTTAAAGAGAAGGCGCAACGCCTCACGGACATCCGGCTGATCCTCGCCGACCAGCAGTTTCTTCGGTTCAATCACGCCAGATACGAGTGCAACTGGCTTGCCGCAGCTAAGTTGCGCGTCTTGAGCACACGCCCTCCGAGGACTGTCCGCTTTTGGGAACCTCGAATCCCGGTATATTGATTTACTTGACGCACAACCGGAAGT
>JBOGMR010000141.1:0-10684 GCA_050746825.1 Bryobacteraceae bacterium
CATGTCGCGAACGTGCACGAATCCGACTATGTTGTCGATCGATTCCTCATACACAGGGATTCGGGAATACTGCTCGTTGATGACCAGTTGGCGGAGACCCTCGAGCGACGCGTCCGCGGAGATCGCAATCATGTTGGGTCGAGGCGTCATTACTTCGCGGACCGTTTTGGCGCCGAATTCGACCACGGACTGAATCAGCCTTCGATCGTCTTCTTCGATGAGACCTTCTTCCGCACCGGCCTCGATGAGAGCTTCGATGTTCTCGGCGGGAGTGGGCGGTTCTTCCGGGTTGGACTGTTCGGCGTCCGACGCGACCAGGGACTGCAGGAACTCGAAGAAAAGAACCAGAGGCCTGACGCAGATGGCCGCGGCGCGCAGGATGGGCACAAGCGGCAGGAGCCAGGATGCGCTCGTGCGGCGGTACAGGATGTGCGGAATAAGATAGATGGTTACAACGAGGCCTATCCATGATGCGAGGGCCGCTTCGAGCAGGCCAAGCCATCCCAGCGGGCGGCCGCCGACCGCCGCGCCGACGGCCGCCAGCATCAGCAAGAGCAGCGAAGAATGCTTGATCAGCGAGAAGGAGAGAAGGCCACACTCGCTCTTCATGCCGAGCGCATCTTCGAGCTTCTCCTTGAAAAACTCGAGCGCGGGTAAGTCGCGCGTGCGAAGGCGAAGACTCTCGAGGTAAAGCAGTTGGACGAAGCTGATGATGACCAGCCACGGCGCCAGCAGGATCGCGGCGATAAGCGAAGCGATTTTCATGACTTCGCCCGCTCAATCAGGCCGGCCGGAAGGCCGAGCTTTTTTCGCCAGCGCTTCTCGGTGCGGGCCATGCGTCCGGTGTCCGTCTGGTGATCCATGCCGAGCAAGTGGAGCAAGCCGTGGAGCATCAGGATCTGGATCTCTTCGAGCGGCGCGTGACCGTGTTCGCGCGCTTGCGCGACGGCGCGCGAAGCGGAGATGGCGAGCTCGCCTAGAGAGCCTCCGCCGGCCGGCTCGGGACTCGCTTCCGGAAACGAAAGCACGTCGGTAGGGTAATCAAGATTCAGGAACCGCCGGTTGAGACGGCGCAGTTCGCGATCATCGGTGATACGGCAGTGAAACGGCTGGCCGGCGGCGACGCGCTCCCGCAGCAGCCGTGCGAATTCAATCAGAGGCCGGCGCGGAAGGCGTTCGGGCGCTCGAAAAAAAGACACGAATTCGGAAGAGTCGGACATCGCAGCCTCAGACCTGTGGAGTGTCGGGCGGAGGGTCCTGGGACTCGAAAGGATCGATGAGTTTGAGACTAAGCTGCCGGCCGGCGCCGGTCATATCGTTGTAGCGCTCGTAGGCTTTGACGATTCGCTGGACGAGGCTGTGACGGACTACGTCGCGCTCGTCGAAGTGGATGAAGCTGATGCCTTCGAGGCCTTTGAGAACGTCGAGCGCGTCGAGCAGGCCGCTGCGACGGCCGCCCGGGAGGTCGATCTGGGTGATATCGCCGTTCACCACCATCTTCGAGTTGAAGCCCTGGCGTGTGAGCACCATCTTCATTTGCTCGGGCGTACTGTTCTGGGCTTCGTCGAGAATGATGAAGCTGTCGTTGAGCGTGCGGCCGCGCATGAACGCGATCGGCGCGACCTCGATCTGCGCGCGCTCGAGAAGTTTTTCCACTTTGTCGGCTTCGAGCATGTCGTACAACGCGTCGTACAAGGGACGGAGGTACGGATCGACTTTTTCCTGCAGCGTCCCGGGCAGGAAACCGAGCCGCTCGCCCGCTTCGACCGCCGGGCGCGTGAGGATGATGCGGGAAACTTTCTTGTTCATGAGTGCGGAAACACCCATGGCAACGGCGAGGTAGGTCTTGCCGGTGCCGGCCGGTCCGACACCCAGCACCAGGTCGTTGCGCTCGATGGCTTCGAGGTAACGCCGCTGGTTGACTGTCTTGGGCGCGAGAACTTTTTTGCCGAAATTGCGCTGCCGGCCGCTGGCGACGAGCGCGCGCAGGCTGACGGCGGGATCCTCTGTGACGACCCGGAGATAGCTGTTGAGGTCGCCATTGGAAAACACGTGGCCTTCACGAACGAGCGATACGTATTCCTCGATGATGTTTTCGACGCGAGTGACGTTGGAGGGCTCGCCTTCGATTTCAAGCGAGTTGTCGACGAGGTTTGTGCTTACGTTCATCGCGGACTCGATCAGACGGATGTTTTCGTCGCGAGTGCCGAAAAGGCTCTCGATTCCCCGGATGATTTGCACGCTGGCTTTCATCTACTTCGGTTGGTTGATACCTCCTTCAAGAAGACATTAGGCTGGCAGAACAGCGGGGACTGCAATCATGAGCATCTGACTTCATTATACCAGGAGACGCACGGGGCCAGAGGCAGTGAGTCAGGAATCGCCGCCATCGATGCGCTTCGATGGTGTGCGTGTTACAAACGGATTAGATGCTGCGGCGCGTTCTTCTTTACTTTTCACAGTCGGAGAGGTTGCGGAGGTTTCTGGAGACGTCGCCGGCGGGGCGGCAGTTGTCGGCGCGGTTTGTGGCGGGGTTGACCCTGGAAGCGGCGGTCGAGGCAGCGAAAAAGATTCAGGTGGAAGAGCTGCTGACGACGCTCGATCACCTTGGGGAGAACGTGACGACGCTGGAGGAAGCAGCGGCTTCACGGGACGAGTGTATTCGGGCGTTGCAGGCGTGCCGCGCGGCGGGGATGGAACCGAATGTGTCCATCAAGCTCAGCCAGTTTGGTATCGACCTCGATGAGAAGACCTGCCGGGAGAATCTCCGGCGGCTGGTGGAGGCCGCTGTGGAATGCGCGGGGTTTGTGAGAGTCGACATGGAGTCGAGCGCTTACACCGAGCGGACGCTGCGGATCGTCACGGACCTGCACGAGCGGTATGCGGTGGCCGGCACGGTCATCCAGGCGTACCTGCGGCGCAGCGAGGCCGACATCGAGATGCTGTGCCGGCGCGGAATCCGCGTCAGGCTTTGCAAGGGTGCGTACCTCGAGCCGGGCGAGGCCGCGTTTCAGGAGAAAGAGGAAGTGGACCAGAACTACGTGCGGCTCATGAAGAGGCTGCTCGATTCAGGAATCTACCACGCGATCGCGACGCACGATGAGAAGATGATTGACGCGACGCGGCGCTATGCAGCGGATCGTGGACTGGCGCGCACGGCCTTTGAGTTTCAGATGCTCTACGGGATCCGGCGCGACTTGCAAAAGCGGCTTGCGAAGGATGGCTACCGGATTCGGTTGTATGTGCCGTACGGGAGCGCCTGGTATCCGTATTTCATGCGGAGGCTGGCGGAACGTCCGGCGAACATTTTGTTTTTGGTGCGGAACCTGGTGAGGTGACGTGGCACGAGTGCCTGGAATCTGGGCAGGTAGGAGACCCGCCCCACGCATTCTGACGAAGCGCCGAGGACCTTCGACTGACGGGCAGGCGAAACCGCCTGCCCCACCTTCCGAGCACTGGTGTTTGCGGCGAAGCCGCACTGTGCCACATCTTTACTTAGCAGCCCGTGGTAAACCGCTCCCTCACGATCGCGGCTCTGTACCGCGTTCATTCTACTGAGCCGCGCGCGTAAGCAAAGCGGACTTTCGGGATTTCTCCTACCGAGGTAAAGCGAAGGCGACGTAGGAGCCGCCCGACGGAGCGCCGGACTTACCGCCGCCGGCGGCGATGACGACCAACTGGCGTCCACCGGCTTCATAGACGGCTGGCGTGGCATTACCGGCGGCGGGCAGCGTCGTTTCCCAAAGCAGCTTTCCCGTGGCCTTGTCGAAGGCGTGGAACTTGCGGTCGTGGTTGGTCGCGCCGATGAACAGCAGGCCGCCGGCGGTCGCGACTCCGCCACCGTAGTTTTCGCTCCCGGTGTTGCGGAGGCCTTTGGCCACCAGCTCCGGGAACTCGCCGAAGGGGATCTTCCATGCGATCTCGCCGGTGTCCAGGTTGATGGCGTTGAGCGTGCCCCAAGGCGGTTCGACGGCCGGGTAACCATCGGGATCGAGGAATTTGTTGTAGCCATCGATGTTGTAGCGGAGGTCGAGAGGCGAAGGAGTGGAGGCTTCGGCCGCCGTCTCCTTCTCTTCTCCGGTGATGAGGTAACGCGTGATCGCGGTAACGACGGGCTCACCGAGATTCGCGAATCCGGGCATGCGTCCGCTGCCTTTTCGGATCACGCCGGAGATTTCGCCTTCTGAACGCTTCGCACCGATGCCGGCGAGCGACGGGAATTCGGGCGGGCTGCCGCCGAGATCTTCACGATGGCAACCCGCGCAATTGCGCGCGTAGAGGACTTTGCCGCTCTGCCGTCCGCGCACCGGCGGACGCGGGACCAGCCGCAAGATCCAGGCCATCTCGTTGGAGTTGACGTAGAGCAGGCCTGTCTCGGGATCGAACGAAGTTCCGCCCCACTCGGCGGCGCCGTCAAAGCCGGGGAAGACAATTGACCCTTCGAAACTCGGCGGCGTGAACTGGCCGGCGCTACGCAGCTTGCGGAGACGCTCGACGACTATGCGGTGCGCTTCGGGTGTGCGCCGCGTGGCCATCTGCTCGGTGAAGACCTGGCGCGCGAATGGCGGCGGCTTCAAGGGCACCGGCTGTATTTTGGAGAGCACCTCACCGTCGATATCGGACGGCGGCGCGGCCCGGTATTCGATCGGGAATAGCGGCTTGCCTGTCTCGCGCTCGAAAACAAAAAGGTGGCCCGATTTCGACGCCTGCGCCACCGCATCGATCAAGCGCCCGTCGCGGCGCACGGTGACCAGGCTCGGCGGGGCGGGGAAGTCGCGGTCCCAGACGTCGTGACGGATGGCCTGGAAATGCCACACGCGCTCACCCGTCGCGGCTTTGAGCGCAATCAGGGAATTGGCGAACAGGTTGTCACCGGCGCGGTTGGCGCCGTAAAAGTCGAACGAGGCTGATCCCGTGGGGACGAACAAGAGGCCGCGTTTTTCATCCAGGCTCATTCCGGCCCAATTGTTCGCGCCGCCGCTGTAGGTCCAGGCGTCCTTGGGCCAAGTCTCGTATCCGAACTCGCCGGGATGCGGAATGGTGTGGAAGCTCCATCGAATTTTGCCGGTGCGAACATCGTAGGCGCGAATGTCGCCCGGAGCGGAAGGCAATCCTTCGGGGACCAGGCTGCCCATGATGAGCATGTCCTGGTAAATGACGCCGGGTGTGTTGGAGATGACGCTCAGCGTCTCGGGATTCCGGCCGAGGCCTTCGCGGAGATCGACGCGGCCGCCGGCGCCGAATTCAGGAATAGGCTTCCCGGTGGTGGCGTCGAGAGCGTAGAGATGCTGGCGGGCTGCGACGAAGATGCGGCGGGAGATTGTGTCTTCCCAATAAGTGACGCCGCGATTGCGAGGGCGGCCGGTGATGGCAGGGTCGAACGCCCAGAGTTGCTTACCGGTGGCGGCGTCGAGCGCGATAACGCGCAGCTTCGGCGTGGTGGCGTAGAGCACACCCCGCACGACGATGGGATTGCACTGAATTTCGGAGTTGCGAAAGGCGTCGCCGGTATCGAAGGTCCAGGCGACCTGGAGTTTGTCGACGTTGCCGCGGTGGATCTGCTTGAGGGCGGAGTAGCGGATGTTGTCGAGTCCGCCGCCGTAGATGGACCAGTCGCGATAGCCAGTGGCGGGGGCGCGGCGGGGCTGGGCGGAGAGGATGTGTGGAAGGAGAAGGAGGGCGAGAAGAGTTGCGATCATGCGACGACCAGGGTGCTCGGAGAACCATGATATGCTATGCGCGGGACAAGCGCCGGGACGAGTCCCGGCGTGGCAGGCACGAGTGCCTGCGCCACGGAGGCTGCAATGCAGGCGAAGATTACTCGACGTGGTTTGCTGGCCGGTGGGCCGTTCTTGTTCGATATCGTGCCGGCGCGTGCGCTCGGATTGCAGGGTCAGGCGCCGCCTAGCGACACGTTGAACTTCGGACATATCGGGATCGGCGGGCGCGGGCGCGGATTCCTGCGGCCTGAGTCGAATGCCGGGCAGAAGGTTGCGGCGTCCCCGAACCTGGGCGGTGACGGCACGCGGTTTCTGCGGCCGGCACGGTCGATGGCGTTATGCGATGTCGACGTGAAGCGCCTGGATGAAGCAGCGACGCGCGTCGGCGGCCGGCCGAAACTCTATCGCGACTTTCGCCGGCTACTCGAGGACAAGGACATCGACGCGGTGTTCATTGCGTCGCCGGATCACTGGCACGCGTTGATGACGATCATGGCGTGTCAGGCGGGCAAGGACGTCTACGTTGAGAAGCCCGCGTGCAACACGATCGAGGAAGGGCGCGCGATGGTGAACGCCGCGGAGCGGTACGGGCGCGTCGTGCAAGTGGGATCGCAGGGCCGGTCGCAGGCCGCGGCGTGGCAGGCGGCGACGTACATCCGCAACGGACAACTGGGCACGATGCGGCGCGTGCTGTGCTGGCACTACGCCAGTCCGGACGGCGATTGGACACCCGATGCAGAGCCGCCGCAGGGTCTGGATTACGACCTGTGGGTGGGACCGGCGCGTTGGATACCGTACAACGCCAAGCGCACGCACGGGCAATTCCGCTGGATGATCGACTTCGGCGGCGGCCAGATTCGTGACCGCGGCGCGCACGTGATGAGCATCGCGAACTGGATCATGGATGCGGATCACACCGGTCCGGTGAGCGTCGATGCGACGGGAGATCCGCCGCACGACGGCATGTACGATTCGGCAGTGACGATGAACGTCACCTACGAATTCAAGAATCCGGACTGGACACTGGTGTGGGCGCAGCCGGGGACGCCGTCGGCGGAGATCGAGGCGCGCTACGGCGCTGTGTACTGGGGCGACAACGGCAGGCTGACGGTCACGCTCGGCGACGGGCAGGGGACGGCGACCGATCCGAAGGTGAAAGACTACCGCCCGCCCGCGGATGGCGCGCGCGCGTTCCGGAGTCCTGGCCACGTCGAGAATTTCGAAGACTGCATTCGCACGCGCGAGAAGCCCATCATGCACATGGAAGCGGCGCATCGCGTGGCGTCGCTTTGCATTCTGGGGAACATCGCGTTTCAGCTTCGACGCAAGCTGGAGTGGGATCCGGTAAATGAGCGCGTGAAGAACGACGAGGAAGCGAATCGTTTGCTGAGCCGGCCGGGCCGGGGCCCGTGGCATCTGTGAAGGAGGCGAGTCATGGCGGATCGAGCGAAATTCCTGGCGGACATTGCGAGCGACAACGCTGACGTGCGGTTTGCGGCGTGGCGGAGCGCGGGTGAGCTCGAGGCAGACGTGATCGGCGAGCTTGCGAAGCTGGCGGTGTCGGATCGGCCGGGTGTCGGGAAAGCGGCGCGCGAGGCGATCCACACGCTGGTGCACTCGGTGGGCAAAGACGCGGGCGCCGCGCGGCGGGGCGAAGTGGCAAAGGCCCTGGTGGCGGTGGCGGCCTCGAGCGCCGCGGCGATGCCGGCGCGTGTGCTGGCGCTGCGGGATTTGTCGGTGATCGCCGCAGAGAGCGACGTCGCGGCGATCGGCAAGCTGATCCACGATCCGGATCTGCGCGAAGAAGCCGTGTTCTCGATCGAGCGGATTCCGGGCAGCGCGCCGGACAAAACGCTGGCGGCGGCTTATCGGGAATCCAAAGACGATTTCAAGCCGCGCCTACTGGCGGCGCTCGGGCACCGGCGGGCGCAGGAGGGAGTGGCGCTTGCCGTAGACGCGATGCGATCGTCGAACAAGGAAATCGCGGTGGCGGGCGCCAGGGCGTACGGACGCATCGGGCGGAAGCCGGCCGGCGCGGTGCGCGTCCCGGACGCAAGTGGCTTGGAAGAATGGCTCAAAATCGATGTGATAGACAGCCAGCTTCGTTTCGCCGATGAACAGGTGAAGCAGGGCAACCACACAGAGGCGATGCGCATCTACAAGACGGCCCTCGACCGCCCGGAGGAGCATTGGCAGTGCGCCGCGATCGTCGGAATCGCGAAAATGGGTTCTCCGGA
This sequence comes from Bryobacteraceae bacterium, assembly GCA_050746825.1. Lineage (GTDB taxonomy): Bacteria > Acidobacteriota > Terriglobia > Bryobacterales > Bryobacteraceae > JBOGMR01. The sequence goes on from JBOGMR010000141.1 coordinate 7,958, forward strand.
AGCTGCCGTGGCGATCTTTCCGAAGCTCAAAAGCGGCAATCGGAAGGTGCGGATCACTGCAGCGAATGCCTGGAAGCAGATGGCGCACGCGGGCGCGTAAGGACAAGGGCAGGAGAAACCGCCTTACCCGGATCGATCGCGGTATCCTAGGCTTTGAGGACAGTTGCGGAACTTTCGGGCCGCAATACGAGTCCAATGAGTGTATGCGCTACTGGGGCTATTTCGCGGCGAAGCTCGCTGCCGCGGCCGGGGTGTCCTTCGGGCTGTTTTCGATGCTCCAGCGCATATGGCCCGGGCGGCAGCAATTCATGCTGAAGACCGACCACGGGTTTTGGCTCTTTGCAGAATTGCCGCGTTTCGGAAGCGACCTGGCGTTCACGTTCGCCGTTGGAGCCTGGTTTCTGATTTCGTGCGGGCTTGTGTATCTGTGCGTTCTTGACCAGCGCTACCGCTGCCGCGTCTGCCTTCGTCGCCTGCGGATGCCGATTGAGACCGGCTCCTGGAGCAGCATGTTGCAGCTCGGGCGGCCGGAAATCGAATACATCTGCCCGTACGGACACGGCAAGCTGAACGTCGCGGAGGTGCAGATCTCCGGCACGGAGAATCCGGAATGGACCGCGCAAGGCGACATGTGGGAGGAACTGGCGGGCAAGTCCAAGGGCGACAGTGGGGACTAGACGGCTCCGCATCGCGGCTGCCGTTCTGATTCTGGCCGGCCTGGCGTTCATTGCCGCGAGCCTGCTTCCGGTTTACTTCGACAATTTCAGGTTGCAGCAGTTCGTGGCCGATATCGCTCTCGAGGCACGCGCGGCGCCCCCGCCTGACGCAGTACTGCGCGTTCGGGTGCTCGACAAAGCGGCGGCGCTGGGGCTGCCGATGCAGCCTGGGAATGTCATGATCCGGCGGTCGGCCGAGGGAGTGCGGATTGATGTGCGGTATGTCGTGAGGGTCAGTTTTCCCTTGTACACGGTGGATCTGCATTTCTATCCGGGCGCCGGGAGCCGGTAGACCATCAAGCGGCGAGTCTTCGCAGGAGCTGCTGATAACGCCTGCGGCTCACTTCAAGGCGCATGCCGTTCTTCAAAAGGACTTCGCCGTAACCGCCTGTCAGCGGGGCTATTTCGCTGATCGCATCGAGCTTCACGATCGCCGATCGTGAGACGCGGAAGAATACCGCCGCGTCCAGGCGTTCCTCCAGATCGTTGAGCGTCGGATCCATCGAGTAGCGTTGATCGCGCGTGCAGAGGCGTGTCAAGCCCTCTTCGGATACGAGGCAGATCACGTCGCGGAGCGGCACAACCCGATATTTGCCGCCCAGGCGGGCCAGGAACCGGGATGGGAACGGCAGGCGCACCGCTGCCGGCTGCGGCACAAAGAGACGTTCGACGGCTGCCGAGAGACGAGCGCTAGTCACCGGCTTAAGCAGATAATCGAGCGCCTGGAGCTCGAAAGCCTCGACGGCGTATTGATCGAACGCGGTGCAGAAGATGACGCGTGGAGCCGGCGAGCCGAGCGATGCCGCGACTTCCAGGCCGGTGCAACCAGGCATTTGAATATCAAGGAAGACGGCATCCGGCCGCAGCTCGGCGATGTGCTCGAGGGCCGCAGGCCCGTCGCCGGCTTCACCGATCACCTGTATGGGCGGAAACGCCGTGAGCAACCTGCGAAGCCGGTCGCGCGCAGGCTGCTCGTCGTCGACGATCAGCACGCGGATCATACGGGAGCGCCCGCCGGCATCTGAATTAAGGCGACTGTGAGACCTGTGACCGCGTCGTGAGTCAGAGTGAACTTGGCCGCGGCCCCGAAATATCCGGCCAGCCGCTCACGCACATTGTGCAGCCCGTAGCCATTGCCGGCGCGGTCCGACTCGCAGCCCGCGCCGTTGTCGGATACAGAGATCGAGACCAAGCCGCCGGAGCATCCCGCGTGGATGGCGATTCGACCGGCTCCGAGCACGCCGGCGATTCCATGCTTAATGGCGTTCTCGACCAGGGTCTGCACCATCATCGCAGGAACTTTCACAGCCCGGGCGCCGGCGGCGATCTCCATACGGACATTCAGACGATCGCCAAACCGAGCCTGCTCCACGTCGAGATAGGAACGCACGAACTCGAATTCGTCTTCGAGCCGCACCCACTCGCTGTCCGATCGCTGCAGCGTGTAGCGGAACACGCCGGCAAGCTTTTCGACAGTCTCTTCGGCGCGCGCCGGATCGCGGTGGATCAATCCGGCGATCGCGTTGAGCGCATTAAACAGGAAGTGCGGATTGACCTGCGCGCGGAGAGCCTTCAACTCGGCGCGGCCGGCTTCGAGGGCCAGCGCTTGTTTCCGCGCGTGGAGCCGCACGTGCTCCAGCATGAAGGCAAACGTTGCGGCGAGGGACGCCGCCAGCCGCCGGTCTTCACTGAAGAACGGCGTCGAGTGCAATCTCTCGCCGAGCACGATGAAGCCCACAGCCGCGCCGCGTGATTCAATGGGGACGCGCGTTTCGCCGGCGCCGGTTTCGAGCCCGAGCTCAATGCGGCACGGCGCGCGGAAGATTGCGGCGAGCGCGCCCTCGCCGACCTCCCTCAGTTCCGTTTCCGTCGACGCATTTTGCAGTGCCGTGAGGAACAGCCTGCCCGCGTCGAGCGGCGCATAGCGGCGTCCGAACCAGGCTCGATCGAGCCAGGCGCCGATCAGGCCGCAAAGCCGCGGAATGGCCAGCGCCACCGGCAGCATCATCAG
>JBOGMR010000142.1:0-4889 GCA_050746825.1 Bryobacteraceae bacterium
ACCTCGGGCAACGGCAACAGCGCCGATGGCCGTGACCATTGGCCGTACTGCTATACGGCCGTCGCAGCAGGCGCGGGCGTCAAGCGTGGTGTCCTGTACGGCAAGTCGGATGAGCAGGGATCGTCGCCGGTCGACTCGCCCGTGCATCCGACCGATTTGGTTGCGACCATCTACTACGCGCTCGGGATTAACCCCGCGATGGAAGTGCTCAACGACCTGAAGCAGCCGCGCGAGCTGGTGAAGGGTGAGCCGCTGACGAAGCTGTTCGGGTAGGATCGCTCCGTCACGGCCGCATTTCAGTTCGCTTCCAAGAGCGCGCGGATCTTATTCGCAAGCGCATCCGGCGTGAACGGCTTCTGCAAAAACGGAACTTCTCTCTCGAGCACGCCGTGATGGACAATGGCGTCGTCCGTATACCCTGACATGAACAGCACGCGAATCCCGGTATGCTCATCGGTGAGGCGCGTAGCGAGTTCACGGCCGTTCATTCCCGGCATCACGACATCAGTGAGCAGCAGGTCGATCGACCCGTCATGGTCCGCCGCCACGCGCAGGGCTGCGGCTCCGCAGTCAGCTTCGATCACGGTGTAACCGAGCCGGGTGAGCATCTGCCGCACGAGCTTACGCAGCGCCGGCTCGTCCTCGACGAGCAGGATGGTCTCGCTGCCTTGCTGCTGTTGGGGCGCCAGCGGCGCGGTCTCCCGGCGCGCAGCCGCGACTCGCGGCATATAGATCAGGAACGTCGAGCCGACACTCGGTTCGCTGTAGACCGAGATAACACCGCCGCTCTGCCTGACGATTCCGTAGACCGTCGAGAGCCCAAGGCCGGTTCCCTTCCCTGCCGGTTTGGTGGTGAAGAACGGCTCAAAGATCAGGGCCAGCGTCTGGGGATCCATGCCGCAGCCATTGTCGCTCACGGAGAGCCGAATCCACGGACCTGCCGACGACGGCTCGAGTCCCAGTGTAGTCACCTGGCTGGCATCGAGGTCGAGGTTTGCGGTTTCGATCAGCAGCCGGCCGCCGTTCGGCATCGCGCCGCGCGCATTGACGACGAGGTTGAGAATCACTTGTTCAATCTGGCCCGGATCCGCCCGGATAGAACCGAGCCTGGGATCGAGCGTCATTTCCAGGTCGATATCCTCGCCAATCAGGCGGCCCAGCATGCGGTTCAGCGGCGACAGCAGCTCGTTCAGATTGAACACCTCGGTCTGTGTGATTTCTCTCCGGCTCAGCGTGAGCAACTGGCGGGTCAGGGCCGCGGCGCGGTCGGCAGCTTTCAGGATTTCTTCGAGGTGCTCGCGCGCGGTGGAATTCCCAGCGAGGTCTTCGTGCAACGCTCGAGCGTAACCACCGATCACCGTCAGGAGATTGTTGAAATCATGCGAAACTCCCCCGGCCAGACGGCCGATCGCTTCCATCTTCTGCGATTGACGGAGCTGCTCCTCAAGGCGCCTCCGATCCGTGATGTCCTGAACAGTGCCCACCATCCGGACAGGCTGGCCGGCGTCGTCATAGAACACCTCAGCGCGCTCCTGAACGTACCGGACCGATCCGTCCGGCATCACGATGCGGTGCTCGATCGAGTACGGTTTGCGTGTAGACATCGCCTGCGCAACCGCTTGCCGTACCGTGCGCTGATCCTCGGGATGTACGCGGCTGTAGAACAGGCCCTGATTGACTTCCGTACCGCGCGGAATTCCGAATATGCGGTGAGTCTCCGCAGACCAGGACAGGCGGTGTGTGCGCACGTCTTCATCCCAACTGCCAATGCGAGCCACGCTCTGCGCCGCGGCCAGGATGGTTTCACTGTGGCGCAGCATCTCTTCGGCCGCCTTCAGCTCCGAAATGTCGCGGGCGATTGTGGAGAGATACTTCACCTTCCCGTCGTCGCTTTTGTGCGAAAGAATCACCTGCGAAACCGGGATCTCACGACCGTCCGGTCCGAGCAGAGCCGACTCGCCTTGCCACACTCCATCGCGGATCGCGGCGGGGATGGCCTCGTCCAGTATCTTGGACCTGAGCCGCGGCGCGATTGAACCGCCCACACGAACTCTTGCCGCCTCGTCGGGCGATCTTCCCACCATACGTAATCCGGCAGTGTTCACATACTGGGATCCCTGGTCCAGATCCGCGATCGCCACAAAATCCGGCGTGGCTTCGACGATCGCAGCCAGCCGCGCCCGTGAGAGTTCGTCGCGCAGACGCTGGACTGCCGCCGCGAGCAGATTCGCAATGGTCTCGAATGAGCGGACTTCGTCATCGTCATAATGGCGGGATGCCGTGCTGTGAGCGGTCAAAGCGCCGAACGGGCGCCCCGCTCCGGAGATCGCGACGCCGATGCCGCTGGTAGCGCCGTGATCCCGCAAGATCGGAGGCCATGTCACCGGGGACCCGGAGCGGAAATCCTCGACCACCACCGAACCGGTCGACCGAAAAACGAACTCCGCGAAACCGTCACTGGGGGCATTTCCGATTCCCGGCTTCCATCCGGTGCTTGCGCGGACATGCATCGCGTTTTCGCCGGAGACGAACTCGGTGGCCTTACACATCTCCACACCGAGGAGTTCCTTGACGCACTCGACAGCAGCGTTCATGAGGGCCTGCATATCGTGCTCGCCGAGAGCGATCTCGGCAAAGCGCAGGATCTCCTGCTGGCGGCGAACGCGCGCCCCCAGATCGTCGGACGACGGCGTCGTTTCTCTATTCTTCGGATTCACGTTGGACCCTGGTAGAATTGCGGATAACCCGGCCGGCGTTCGGATGAGGCGACGGATCCGGCGTGGCCGTTCAAGTGCACAGCGGCACTCGAGCGGCGAAACTTGAATACGGGCACGCTTGCAGTATTTATTATATGGGGCGGGATGCTAGCCGTGCTGGTGGCGACCGGCCGGATGCGGCGCCGCCTGATCCGCCTTTACGTGTTTTTTCGTACACTCGATTTTGTACACTCGATGAAGATGCGTCTTGTCGCGGGCATGGTGTGCCTGGTCTCGGTCCTTCAAGCTCAGGCGGAGTTTTCCCGCCGCCGGCAGCCGCCCGGACAGAACACCGACGCCGAAATCAGCCGTTACGAAAAACAGATCGCGAGCGGGATGCGCGACGTCCGAACGCGGCTGCTTCTGGCGAAGACTTACATCCAAAAAGTGCGCGAGAGCGCCGATTTCAGCTATCTGGAGCGCGCCTCGCACCTCGTCGACGAAGTGCTGCGCGCTGACCCGGGCAACTATCCGGCCATGCGCCAGCGCAGCGAGATCGAGCTCGAACGCCACAACTTTGCGCAGGTGCTGGAGTATTCCGAAGCGCTGACGATCCTGGCGCCGGACGATCCATGGAACTGGGGAACGCTGGGTGATGCGGCGATGGAGCTCGGCCGCTATGAACAGGCCTCGACGTCGTACGCAAGAATGGTGGCGCTCCGCGCGGACCTTGCCAGTTACAACCGGCTCGCCTACCACCGCTTCGTGACCGGCGACGCGAGGGGAGCGATTGAAGCGATGGAGAGGGCCATCGCGGCAGGCAGCCCTTCGCCGGAGCACGTGGCGTGGTGTCTGGTGGATCTTGGCGCGATGCAGTTTAAGCTGGGACGCCTCGAGGAAGCCGAGCGGGCGTTTCAATCGGCGCTCGCGACATTCCCGGGTTACCCTGCCGCACACGCCGGCCTGGGACGCCTGCGAGCAGCACAGGGAAAAGCCGCCGAGGCGATCCGGTTTTTCGTGCGAGCGCAGGCGGCCGTGCCGTTGCCCGAAGTCGCGGCGGCGCTTGAAGCGCTCTATACCGAGTCCGGCAAGCCGGCCGAGGCTGCCAGGCAGCGCGACCTCATCGATCTGATCGACCGAATGGAGAAAGCGGGCGGTGAGAAGACCAATCGTAATCTGGCGATGATTTACGCGGATCGCGATCGCAAGCTGGATCGTGCGATGGAGTTGATCGAGGCGGAGCTGAAGGTGCGGAACGATGTCTACACCTCCGACGCGCTGGCGTGGGTGCTGTTCAAGAATAAGCAGCGCCAAAAGGCGCGCGAAGCCTCACGTCAGGCCTTGCGCTTCGAGACGCCGGAGCCGGCCTTTCACTATCACGCGGGGATGATTGAGGCGGCGCTGGGAAACCGTGAAGAAGCGCGGCGCCGCCTTGCGCGGGCGCTGGAATTGAATCCGCGATTCGATCCGGTGCAGGCGGAAAGGGCGCTGTCCGCCCTGCGTGAACTCGAACGCTAACGAGCCGCCACGCGGCACGCACCAATGTGTGCGCCACATCGTCAATCCGTGATTTCGATTTTGGGTCCGAGCTGTGGCCCGATCTGCTCCAGGCGCGACACGGTCTTACGAGCCAGATTCAGAAACGCAGCGGCGCGCGGATCGGCTTCAGCGCGCAGCGATACAGGATTTCCGGAATCGCCACCCATCCGGATCTCGGGGTCGAGCGCAAGCTCACCCAGAAAATTCACTCCCATCTTTTCTGCGGTTCGCCGTCCGCCGCCGGTTGAGAAGACGTCCACGCGCTCGTGGCAGTGCGGGCATAACAGGTAACTCATGTTCTCGATGATGCCGAGGATCTCCACCTTCACCTGATGAAACATGTGGACGGCTTTGCGTGCGTCTTCCAGCGACACGTCGGACGGCGTGGTCACGACGATGGCGCCCGTGATGGGAGCGGTCTGAATGAGCGTGAGTTGCACGTCGCCGGTGCCGGGCGGCAGATCGATGACAAGGTGATCGAGCTCGCCCCAATCGACGCCGCGCAGAAACTGCTGAATCACGCTGTGCAGCATCGGACCACGCCATACCAGCGGCTTGTCGCCGGGATTCAGGAAGCCCATCGACATGAGCCGGATGCCGTTGTGCACGAGCGGCTGGATGCGCTCGCCGATCGCCGCGGGCGCCTGGCTGACG
>JBOGMR010000143.1:0-2937 GCA_050746825.1 Bryobacteraceae bacterium
GTCTATTTGCGCGCGGGGGTGGCGCCGCCGGTCCGGCCGGGCGGGTCCGCGGCCGTTCGCCGTGGTGCTACGTTTGCGATTCGAAGCGAGCGTGCCGGCACGCAAGCGTTTCTTCGGGAAGTCGCCGCGGCGATCCACGCCGTGAATCGCAGTTTGCCGTTGGCCAAGGTGCGGACTCTGAACGATGTCTACAGGCTCTCCACGGCGCGCACGTCCTTCGCGCTCGTTCTGCTCGGCATTGCCGGAGCGATGGCGCTGACACTCGCAATCATCGGTGTCTACGGCGTGATTGCGTACGCAGTGGCGCAGCGGCGGCGGGAGGTATGCATCCGCATTGCTCTGGGCGCCGAACCCGGAAGGGTCAAGACGTTGTTCGTACGCCAGGGGCTGATACTCACATGCGCCGGCGGCGTTGCCGGAGTAGCCACAGCCGCAGGCCTGTCGCGCTGGATATCTTCATTGCTGTTTGGAATTACGCCGCTCGATCCGGTTACGTATGCCGTGTCGGGAGCGATCATTCTTGCCGCGGCCATGACGGCGAGTTACGTTCCCGCCTGCCGGGCCGCGTCGGTGGAGCCAATGGAGACGCTCCGCAGCAACTGAGACAGTGCGGTGCAAGGTCCGGAACGCCGTTCGCCTGCGTGGCGCGCGTGGCGCTCCGTCACGGTCGCGGTTCTGTTGAGAAGCCTCGCACGGAACGCTTGGGCCGCAGCGAGCGCAGCACCTTGGCGTCAATCACCTGTGCGCTGTTCCCGTCGCGCCGATGCTCCTCGACGATTGCCCGGACGCGCGCCTCGATTCGCGCTGCCTCGGATTTCCGCCGCGTCCTGCGCAGCACCACCGCGTACTCGAGCGCGGGGCCGGCCAGCGATGGATGGTTGGGCCCCAGCGCGCGCCCGGTGATGGCAAACGCCCGCTCCATCAAATCGCGGGCCGCTTCGAATCGCGACTGTGCTGCGAAGAGGCTGCCCAGGTTGTGCAGCGCCGCGGCGTACACCGGTGTCGCCTCAAGCCGCGCATCTTCCAGCCTTCCAATCGCGCGCCGGTGCAGGGATTCCGCCTCGACATAGCGGCCGCGCGCCTGTTCCAGCCGTCCGAGGTTCGTCCAGCTTATCGCCTGATCGAGCGGTGCGCCGGCGGCGCTGTCCCAGATCGCGACGGCTCTGCGGTGAAGCGGCTCGGCGCCGTCGAGATCGCCGGCTTCCATCAGCAGCTCGGCGAGATTGTTCAACGCGATCGCCATCTGGCGGGATCCGCCCGCCGTTTCTTCGAGGCGCACCAGGGCGCGGCGCAGCATCGCCTCGGCTTCGGTCAGCTTGCCGGCTGCCCGGCGGAGTTCCGCGAGATTCGCGAGCACAAGACCTGCGTCCGCGCCGGAGCCGGGCCGCGGTTCCAGAATCGCCAGGGCCCGCTCGAACAGGCGTGCGGCGTCCTCAGGCCGCCCTTCCAGGCGCCGGGCTTCACCCAGGTTATTCCACGCCACCGCGACGTCCACGTGGTCCTCGCCCAGCGCGGCGCGTCGCAGCTCGAGCGCGCGCTCGAACAGGGCGGCGGCATCGGTGTACCGGCATTCCCGCTTCTTCAAAGCCGCAAGATTGCCGATAATTTTCGCGCGGGTGAGTGCGTCGCCGGCATTCGCGAGCGCCGCATGAAACAGCCGTTCGGCCTGAGCCGTATCGCCGGCGGCAAACCGCGCCGCGCCAAGATTGTTGAGTTCGGCCGCCGTCTGTGCGAAGGCGGCGGCGGCCAGAAGCGAGAATGCAATCACCCTGTTCATGACATCCCTTCCGAAGCAACAGACCGATCACCCTGAAATAACCGACCGTTTTCCCCTAAATAAAAGACCGATTGGTCTGTTGGCGGCCAAATTTTTTTAGGCCCGCAATTCTTTGTCGATGTACTTCGTCAAAAAGTCCGCGACCCAATCCAGGTGCGCCTGGTTCCGATACAGTTTCCCCAGCATGATGCCGCCTTCGAGGGCGGAGATCAGCAGCGTGGCCACACGGTCCGGGTCCGTGCCCGGCTTCAGTTCCTTGCGCTCGAGACCTTTGGTGACGATGCGCCGCAGCATTTGCCGCCACCGCTCCATCGCCTGCCGCGCGCGATCGCGAAGCGCGGGATTGGCATCGTCCGACTCGATCGCCGTATTCATGATCGGGCATCCGCCCCCGACCGGCGGCGAATCGACGTAGCGCCGAAACACGGAGACGATCGCAACCAGGCGATCCGCCGCGTTTCGCTTGCCCTCGAGGGCATCCGTGAATTTCTGCCCGGCGCGTTCGATCGCGTAGTCGAACGCTTCGAGCGCCAGTTGCTCCTTGCTTTCAAAGTGGTTGTAGAGGCCGCCCTTTTGAAGTCCGGTCGCTTCCATCACATCGGCCAGCGAGGCGCCGTAATACCCCTTCTCGTTGAAGAGGCGGGCGGCGCGGAGCAGGATCATCTCACGGGTTTGCTCGCCCTTTCCCATCTGCAAGGATCCGATCAGACCACTTGGTCTGTTTTCTAACGTATCACGGAGCAGCGGCCATTGGCAACGGCAGGGCAGGTGTGCGACATGACAGTGATAGATTCGTGGGTATGTAGGCGAGTCGACGAAATCTGAGCGTAGCGGGTACGCCAGACTGAGCCGCGACCGTCAGGGAGTGCCTCATGGGCCGGCGGCCCATTCAAGGTGATGAAGACGCGGCCGGCATACGGGGTGTTTTCGGAGCCTTCCCCGCGTCTTCAACGGAGCGGTACACCTAGCCCTACTTTCGCAAATTTGAGGCATCACCAGCCCTCCTGGAGTACGCCCGCTCCCTGTCTGGCACACGTTTCGCTTGACATTATTGCACGGTTATGCCTAGATGAAAGAATGAATGTATTCGAGCGCGAGATTGGTGGACGACGCTACCGCATCGCTTCTCAGTCCATTTGGGACCCCAGCCTCCAGCGCTC
>JBOGMR010000144.1:0-2288 GCA_050746825.1 Bryobacteraceae bacterium
CTCCATGAGCTGCCTTTCACCAGCCGCAACCTCACTGAGCTGATCGTGACGCAGCCCGGCACAGCGACGCCCAGTATCCCGCGCAGCTCGTCAATGAACGGTCTGCCGAAGGGCGCCTTCAACATCACCCTCGACGGAATCAACATCCAGGACAACGCGAACAAGTCGGGCGACGGTTTCTTCAACTCGATTTTTCCGCGCGCCGATGCCATCGAGGAAATGACCGTGACCACGGCGGCAGCCGGCGCCGACAACACCGGCGAAGGCGCTGCCCAAATCAAATTCGTCACCCGCTCGGGCACTAACGATTGGCACGGCGGCTTGTTCTGGTATCACCGCAACACTTACTTCAACGCGAATTACTACTTCAACAACATCGACCGTCTGCCGCGCGATCGCGTGCTCTTCAACCAGGTCGGCGGCCTCGCCGGCGGTCCCATCAAAAAGAACAGGCTGTTCTTGTTCGCTCACTATGAAGCCTTCCGTCTCCCGCAAACCTACGCGTCTCCCAATCAGACCATCCTGACGCCGGAAGCGCGCCAGGGGAGTTTCAGCTATCGCGACACCGTCAGCGGGCAGGTTCGCACCGTGAATCTCTACGCTCTCGCCGCCGCGCGCAATCAGTCGCTCCCGGCAGCGGTGAGGCCCTTCCCCACCACGCCTGATCCGATCCTCGCGGGCGCCCTCGACAAGATCGCACAGCTCACCTCGGGTACCGGAAATCTACGCACGCGCGTCGACACCAACACGGACTACAACCGCTATAACTACAACTTTCAAACTCCCGGCAAAAACGACCGCGATTTTCCGACCCTGAAACTGGACTGGAACGCGACCGCGAAACACCACATCGATCTGGTCTACAACTATCAGATAAACAACCGGCTGCCGGACGGTCTGAACTCCGCAATCCCGATCTTCCCGAACACAGGGATCGTGCTGAACAGCCCCGTGATCGGCAATCAGAAAGGGATCGTGTTCTCGACGGTGGCGTCTCTCCGCTCCGCGTTCACGTCGCGTCTGACCAGCGAGATCCGGTACGGCTTCACTGGCGGAAAGGTAATCTTCAACGACGGCGTCGCCCCGGCGGACTTCGAACAGTGGCGAGGCTACGCACCGGCATTCAACTACGTCACAAACCCCTTCCGTTCGAGCGGCCAGTCTCGCCGCAACACGCCCATCAGGCAAGGCAACATCAATCTGACATGGTCCCGCTCCGCGCACCTGCTGAATTTCGGCGGCAGCTTTACGCAGATCAACACCTGGAACGCGGCTTTCAACAACAGCCAGTTCACGCCGGGCATCAGCTTCGCCGCCGCGACGGGCGATCCCGTCAACACCGGCGCGACATCGCTGTTCACCGCAGCCAATTTTCCGAACAGCACGCCGGCGAACCTCACCGATGCCGCGGCGCTCTATACGCTGCTCACCGGACGAGTCTCCAGCATCACCCGGAATGTGATCCTGGGCGAGGACACTAAAACCTACGGCCCGTATGCGCAGGTAGACCGGAATCGCCAGCGCGAGTATGCGCTCTTCATCCAGGATTCCTGGCGCATGCGCCCGGGCCTGACGTTGAACTACGGCGTGCGATGGGATCACCAGAATCCTTACGAGAATCTCAACGGGCTTTACACGCGCCCCGGCTACGAAGGGGTGTGGGGGATTTCGGGCGTCGGCAACCTCTTCAACCCCTACGCGAATGCCGGCAAGCCGCCGGCGTATTATCCGATCGAGCCCGGAACGGCGGCCTATAACGGGAAGACGAATTTTTCGCCTTCCCTGGGACTCGCCTGGGTGCTCCCGAAGCCGGAGTTCACGCCCCTTTCCTGGCTGCTCGGCCGCGGGCAATCTGTGCTGCGCGCCGGCTACTCGATCTCAACGGTGCGCGAGGACCTCGGACGGCTCTCGGCAGTGTGGGGCGCCAACCAGGGCCGCACCGTCAATGCATCCGTCGATCCCAACAACTTCCCCACGCAGTTCGGACCCGCTGGATCGGTATGGTTCCGCGACCCCTCGCTGCCTTTGCGCCCTGTGGCCGAGACGCCCAGCTATCCGATTCCCGTGCTGGCCGGCAACGCCGTGCGCGACTTCGATCCCAATCTCAGAGTCGGATACGTGCAAAGCTGGACGCTCGGTCTCCAGCGCGAGCTGACGCGCGACACGGTGCTCGAAGTTCGGTACGTCGCCAATCACGGCACCGGCTTGTGGCGGCAAATCGATCTCAATGAAGTGAACATTTTCGAAAACGGATTCCTCGAAGAGTTTCGGATCGCGCAGGCAAATCT
>JBOGMR010000145.1:0-4725 GCA_050746825.1 Bryobacteraceae bacterium
AGTCTGAGCCGCGAGACCGAGGGCCAGACAAGAAATCGCGAACACTTTCATGGTCATGAAACGAATCTACAACAAATCCGATGTTACCGGATTGTTACCTGGCAGTCCTTTGTCGCGCCGCCTGTGGCTCTCGCTAAAACTCGGCCCTCGTACGAACCCACCCTCAATCGCCGTAACATAGTAGGTTGGCGACCACTCTCGTCCCAGCCCCCGCCCGGTTGAACTGGCCGCTCCTCTACCTCTCGGTCGGGCTCACGACTCTGGCAACGCTTCTGCTCGAGCTTTCTCTCACCCGTATCTTCTCCGTCGTCTTTTACTATCACTCCGCGTTCCTCGCCATTTCGATCGCGCTGTTCGGGCTCGGCGCCGGCGGTGTGTTCTCGTACGTCGTGGCCGGCTGGCGAGGCGACCTCTACCGCAAACTCGGCGCGCTCAGCGCAGCGAACGGCGCGCTCGTCGTGATGGCGCTCGCAGCGGCGCTCGGGCAGCGTGAAGAATTGACCAACACGCGCCTGGCGATCATCTACTTCGCCACGGCGCTGCCGTTCTTCGTTTCCGGCTGCGTCGTCTCACTGGCGATTTCCGAGACCCTGGAGCGCGTCGATCGCGTCTACTTCTTCGACCTCGTAGGCGCAGCGGGCGGGTGCCTCCTGCTCCTTCCCTTGCTCGGCCAGGTGGGCGGGCCCAACACGGTCATCGCCTCGGCCGTGTTGTTCGCTGCCGCCGCATCGATCTGGCACAACCTCGGCGGATCTTCGGCCGGACGCATCTTCAGCGTCTCGCTCGCACTCGCGCTGGTCGGCCTCATCATCTTCAACTGGAGATTCAACCTCCTCGATGTGCGCTTCGCCAAGGGCCAGAAGCTCTATACCGAAAGCTTCATCAAGTGGAATAGCTTTTCCCGCATCGCCATCGCTCCGGAAGGCGGCGCCGGCGCGCCCACCATCTACATTGACGCCGACGCCTCGACCGGTATCGCCAACTTCGACGTCGACAACCTCACCGGCCGTGAACGGCGCAACCTTCTGTATGAGGGACCCGGCTTGCCTTACGTCCTCCGTCCCGGCGCCAAGACCTTGATCATCGGACCGGGCGGCGGGTGGGACGTCGCACGTGCACTCGCGGGCGGCAGTAAAGATGTCACCGGTGTCGAGATCAATCCGCTCATCGCCCGCACGATCATGAAGGAGCGCCTGCCCGATCTTAGCCGCCGCCTCTATTTCCGACCCGAGGTTCGAATCGTTGTCGAGGATGGGCGCAGCTTCGTGCGGCGCAGCAATGACCGCTATCAAGTCCTGCAGGCCACGCTCGTCGACACCTGGGCGTCCACTGCCGCGGGAGCCTTCGCGCTTTCGGAAAATAACCTCTACACCACCGACGCGTTCCGCGATTATCTCACGCACCTGACGCCCGACGGTCTGTTGTCATTTACGCGCTGGGGGTTCGAACCGCCGCGCGAGTCTTTGCGCCTCATCTCGCTTGCGATCGAAGCGCTGGTCGAGATCGGCGAACGGGAGCCGTGGCGTCACGTCATCGTCGGCCGTCAAGGCTCGGTTGAGGGCTGGGGCGCCATCGACACGGTCCTGATTTCCCGCAAGCCGTTCGCTCCCGAAGACGTCGACCGCGCTCGCGCGGCCCTCGCTCAGTCGAGAATGGAAGCCATCTACCTGCCCGGCTTTCGAATCCCGAACGCGTTCACCGAATTGCTTCGCAGCTCCAATCCGTCCCACTTCTTTGACAGTTATCCGTTCGACATTTCTCCGGTAAGCGATAATCGACCTTTTTTCTTTTACACGGTCCAGCCCCGCGACCTGTGGAACTTTCTGACCAGCGCGTCCAAGGTCACCGCCGACTACAAGATCAATCGAGCCGTCCCGTTGCTGTTCGGCCTGGCGGCCATCAGCCTTGTGGCTACCCTCATCGTGCTGGCGCTGCCGCCGCTGCTGCTGGGCGCGCGGCTTCCCCGGCAGCGCGGCGTCCGGCTTTTTCTTCTGTATTTTCTAGCAATCGGAGTGGGTTTTATCCTGATCGAAGTGGCTTTAATACAGAAATTCGTGCTTTTTCTCGGTCACCCGATCTACGCTCTCACGGTCGTCGTCTTCTCGTTGCTGGTATCGAGCGGCGTCGGCAGCTACTTCAGCCGCCGCATAGCCGGACGCTGGGGATTCAGCCGCATTGCGCTTCCGGTGGTCATTCTGGTGGCCCTGCTCGCCGCCATTACATCGCCGCTTCTCACCGCGGGCGTCGGGTGGCCGCAGCCGGTGAAGGTTCTGCTTTCCGCTCTCCTGATCGCGCCGGCCGGCTTTGTCATGGGCATCCCCTTCCCGACCGGCCTCGCGCGCCTCGAGGAACTCCACAAGCCCTCTGTTCGATGGGCCTGGTCGCTCAACGCAGCGGCCAGCGTCCTCGGCTCCGTGCTTTCCATGGTCTGCGCGATTTATCTTGGCCTCACCGAGACGTTGCTGGCAGGTGGGTCTTGCTACCTATTCGCGATGGCCGCAGCCAGAGCCGCGAAGTAGGCGCCGCTTCTGGTGGTCGCCTCACCGATTCCCCAACGCGATGAAAAACACCCCCACGAGAATCAGAAGCAATCCGCCGAACTTCGATCGCGTGAACGGCTCCCCAAAAAACAGCCGCGACCACAGCAAAGTCCACACGTAGCCGAGAGACACCAGGGGGTACAGCACCGTCAACTCCCCTTCCCGAATCGCGCCGATGAAGAAGACGCTCGACAGCAGATACATCCCCACACCCGCCGCGAGACGCAGATTGAAAATGTTGCGCAGCCGCTGCCGCATCTTCGCAGAGCCTGACTTCAGAAAGACGGCGCCGAACGATCCCACGAAGGAGGCCACCAGGACCAGCAGCATCGATGAAACCGGCGTCTTCACTGGCTGCCGCTCCGCCCCAGGATAATCACTCCGATCACGATCGCCACAATCCCCAGTGCCTTAAACACGTTCATCGACTCGCGGAAGAGCAGGAGCGAGAGAACCGTCACCCACACGTAGTTCATCGCGATGACTGGATACAGGATCGAGAGTTCGCCGTCCCGCAACGCCAGAATCAGCATCACCGTGAAGACGCCGTAAAGCGTTAGACCCGCCAGGAGCGGCAGGTTGAGCGCCACCGCCAGTGGATCCGCCAGGATCGTTTGCAGCCCGCCGTCAGGCAGACGGTTCGCTCCGATTTTCATGAAGACCTGCGCCGCGGCGCCGATCAAAGTGCAGCAGAAGACCAGAAGGATCGACTGACGGCGCGTAAGCGGCTTTCGAAGAGGGGCAAGGAAACTCGAGAGGGCTGAAGTCAAGCGAGCCTTGGCGAATCTTCATAATATCCGATCCGTACCGAGGGAATCGCCGCCAACGCCGCCCGCGTTTCCGCGGCCGCGGGAATCTTCACTGGATGCCCGCCAGCAACGCGGCGGTCCGCGCGGGTTCCCCTGTGTACAGCCGGCTTAGGCGCTTCTCGCTCTGGAGTTCCTGCCAACCGTTCCTGCTCCGCTCCAGATAGGTACGGGCCTTGGCCCGATCCTGCTGTCTCTGTGGCTCGCTGCCGGCGTGCCTCGCCAGTTCAAGATAGGCCTCGCCCGCCACAAGATCCGCATTCGGACGTTGCGCTGCAAACCGCCATTCCGAACCCGGTCTTGCAATGCCCTCGGCTACCGGGAGCATCAACTCGACCACTTCCACGGCCTGCTCCCGCTTGCCCCGCCTGGCCAAAGCCCGGCCATACCCTCGCGACGCGTGCAGAAACTGATTCTGCAACTCCGCGTTCTTCGGATCCTTCGCCAACACCGCCCGCGCGTGCATCCATCCCTGCTCAAAGTGCGCGAGCGCCTCAGCAGCCGCGCCGCGCTGTTCGAGCACCTCGCCCATCCGCGTGTGCAGAAATGCAGCCGTAGTCCGAAGCCCCGTGTTCGCCGGATCGCCGGTCTTCAATTCATCGACGATCCCCAGCGACCGCCGCAGATACCTCAAGCTGTCCTCGTTTGCCGCTCCGGCGCCAAGCACGTGCCCGATTCGCAGCAGACTGTTTGCCAGATCCAGCCGGGCCTTGCGGTCTGACGCATCGCTCGCCGCCAGTTCCTCCGCAATCCGCAGCATGCGCCGGTAGTGCTGCATCGCCTGCTCTGTCTCTCCCAGACTCGGCCGCGTCGGACTCGCCAGGACGTCTCCCAGGTGACTCGAGAGAATCATCAGATTGCGCCGATGCGGCACGTTCGCCGGATCCTCAGTCACCAGGCGCTCGCGAATCGCCAGTCCTTTCCGGTACTGCGCCAGAGCTTCGTTGAGCTGCTCGGTGCGCGCCATCAGAATTCCCGCCGTCGCGTAGGAACTCGCCAGATCGCTCTGCAAAGCCGCGTTGCGCGGATCGGCCGCGGCGAGATCCTCATACAAAGCCAGCGCCTTGGTCGTGATCTCGACCGCCCCTTTGAGATCGTTCACCGCCGTTAAGTGGCGCGCCAGGTTGTCGTAAAGACCAGCCAGCCGCGCCTCCAGATGCTTATTGCGCGGGTCTTTCGCCAGCAGTCCTTCGAGCAGCGCCTGCGCGACCCTGTAACTCTTCAGACCGCCCCCGATGTCCCCCGAAACCCGCAGCAACGCCCCGAGCCGCATGTGGGCATCTGCCAGGCTGCTTCGCGCCGCGACCGCTCCCTCGGGAGCCGCGAGCTTGTCCAGGATCCCGGCCGCTTTGACATAGCTCGCCATCGCCCCCGCCGTA
>JBOGMR010000146.1:0-6315 GCA_050746825.1 Bryobacteraceae bacterium
GGTGCGAGCGGCCGTGCCATAAGTGTCGGGCGCCGGCCGCGAGAACGCATCCGGATTGAAGAAGGAATTCAAGCGATCGCCGGTCGAACGGCCTCCAGTACTCGGATTGCCGATGTAGTTCGGACGCTGCGTTCCCTCCCAGAGCGTACCCGAATCCAGGCCGGGAATGATGGGATACCCGGAACTGAACGTGAGAATCGAGCTGACTTCCCAACCACCGGCCACGGCGTCGAGCGCTCTGTTGGCGCGATTGCCGAACGCCCGGCCTTTGCCGAACGGCAACTGATAGTTGAAGCTGATGACGGCGCGCTGCGGGATGTCGGACACGGACAAGGACCGTTCGAGTCGCAGATTCTTCCAATTCTGCAGCCCGGAGACGCCGCCGACGTAGTTGACCTCGCTGTTGTTGACGTCCGAATCGCTCATCATCTTCGCGATGGTGTAGTGCGAGATCACGGCCAGCCCGCGCGAGAATCGCTTCTCATACTTGAACTGGACCGAATGATACAGCGAGTTTGCGATGTTCGGCGTCGCCGGAGAACCGACACCGCCCGCATGTTGCGGATAGGGCCGCAGCAGCCGGTGAAGCTGCACCGTGGGCAAGCTCAGAGTCGAGCGCGGATCCGTGATGACTCCCAGGAACGGGTTCGGGACCTGCCCATTCAAGGTCGTGCGGCCGATACCCCAATACACCGGATCGAGTTTGTTCCGATTGTCCATCGTGTCGCCCGACGATCCGAAATAGAGATGCGTGCCCTTGCTGCCCGCGTAGTTGACTTCCACGACGCCGTCGCCCGGCACCGCGCGCTGGATCGAGAAATTCCACTGCTGATACTGCGGGTTGATGTCATCGCGAGCGTACGCGTTCAAGCCCACTCCGAGAAACGCGAGCGGGTTGCGTCCCCATGGAGGCGTAATGCCCGCCGGGTAAGGATTTTCCAGCGTCGCGTACTGAGTGAACCCGCTGTCACGACTCCACTGGAGACCCGGACGGCTGCGAAAAGCGGATCCCGGTTCGCCGGACGTCGTGTGACGCGAGGTCACGTAGAAGATCCCGTATCCGGCGCGCAGCGACATTTTGCCGCCCAGAGCATAAGCAAGGCCGATGCGAGGTTGGAAGTTATTCCAATCGCCATCGAACGCGCTGCGAGTCTTATCGTCGACGAATCGCATCACGCCTTTCAGATCCGGGAACGCCGGCACTTTGCCGCGAAGTGGAGAAGGCGCTTCGAAGTCGAACCAGTTGAGCCGGTCGAATCGTTCGCGGCGCGGCACGTCGAAGTCGTAGCGGAACCCGATATTGAGGGTCAGATTCCGGGTCACGCGCCAGTCATCCTGAACGTAGACGCCGAAGTATTTTCCATAGGTCGCTGTCGGCCACTCGAGTCCGTACTGCCCGCCGCTGCCCCAACTCAGCAGCATCGACGCGATCGCTTCGCCTTGATTCGCATTGTTCACCAGGGGGTTTTCACCGGTCTGGGCCCGTCCGAACGTGAAGTTGCCGGTCGGATAGCCGTGCTGATAAAAATTCTCGTGGATGACGCGAAGCTCGCTGCCGGCCTTGATGGTGTGGCCGCCGGCGATCTTAGTGACACCGCCGCTCAAAATTCCTTCGGTCTCCCACGCGTAGGTTTGTCCGAAGGACGATCCGCCCAGCGCCAGGTAGCCGGAGGGTCCGACGTCCGGAAACTGCTTCACGCCGCTTTCGAGCATGTACGACGGAAAGCCCAGTGTGGTTTGATCGAAACCCGCCAGCCGGCTGATCGGGTTTGTTTGAGATCTCCGCCGCAGGATGCCGAGACGCGTGGTGATGATGGTGGTGGCGGTCTGCGTCCGCGTCGAGTCGAAAACGAAGTTCTGGTTCCGGTTTCTGCCCTGGTTGGAACGGTCCGCAATGTTCCCGATGAGGTTCGGCGGATTCGAGCGGGTCCAGCTCACGCTGTATCGCGAGCTGAATCGTTGTTTGTCACTCGCAGTGTGATCGATCTTGGCGTCGATCTTGTTTCCGCTGGCCTCGCGCACACCCTGGGCGAAGAAGTTGTTCACGCGAGTAAACGGAGCGCCTTCCGAAGTGGGCTTCGGATAATACGCGAGAATGTTCTTGGCGACTCGCGAGTGCATCGAAGCCGGAATGATGTTGCCCGGGAACGGACGCCGCAGCACCTGGCCGTTCGCAGCGGTGTTGAGATCGAACGGATTGTAGATCGGGTAGATCGCTCCGTTGGAGCGGCGCGTATCGGAGAAGTCGCCGGCGATTTGTTGGGCGGTTGGCACGCTGGTGAGCGTCGACGACGGATTGGTCTGCCGGTCTCCTTCAAACAACGTGAAGAAAAAGGTCCGGTTCTTGCCGTTGTAAATCTTTGGAATCCGGACCGGGCCGCCGGCGGTGCCACCGAAAACGTTGCGCTTGAAGTCGGGAATCGTTTGTCCGTTGCGGTTGGAGAAAAAGCTGTTGGCGTTGAGCGCCGCATTGCGGTGGAATTCGTACGCCACGCCATGCACCTGGTTGGTGCCGCTCTTCGAAACCATATTGATGATGGCTCCGCCGGAATTGCCGAACTCCGCGCTGTAGAAATTCGTCTGGACCTTGAATTCCTCGATCAGATCGACCGACGGTGTGTACTTCATTTCGGTGATGCCGCCATTCTGGTCGATGCCGCTGAGATTCATGCCGTCCAGGAGCACATCCGACGTATTGGCGCGAACGCCGTTCGCAACGAAGTTGATGCCGGAGGAGCCGCCTGCGCTGTTTTCCGCTGGAACCAGTCCGGCCGCGAGAGTGACAAGGGTCAGCGGGTTCCTCGCAGCTAGCGGCGCGGACAGAATAAACTTGTTTTCGACGACCTGGCCCAGCGTCGCCGCCGCCGTGTTGAGCAGCGGCGCCGAACTCCGCACGTCAACACTTGTAGTCAACTCGCCGACCGTCAGTTCCACATTAATGGTGGCCTGCTGCTGGACGGTAAGCTGAAATGCGGGTTGCGTGTATTTCCGGAATCCAGGCGCTTCAACAGCCAGCGAATACGTGCCCGGCGGAAGCGTCGGCAGGATGTAGCGCCCCGCCGAGTCGGTCGTTGCGGAATTCGGAAGGTTGCGGTCAACATCAGTCAGGGTGACCGTCGCCGACGGAACTGCAGCCTGAGTGGAATCCGTAACTGTGCCTCGCACGGATGCGGTGAAAGTTTGCGCCCAAAGCGAAGTTGGGAGCAGAAGACCCAAGAGCGTTAAACAAACTCTCATATATGCAGGCCTCCCCTTGAACAGCGTTGTGCGTAGTATACACCCGCCCACACAAGCGCAGTTGGAGGATGGATTACGATTTCTTACGGTGTGGGCAGGTCTCCGGCCAGCCCCACGCCCAGCCCCACGCATTGACACGCAACTGCGCCGGCCTTATTCTGGCCTTGCTGCGGGAGGTGAGTCATGCTCAGGGTTGCTATCGTCGTTTTCGTCATCTTTGTTAACACAGCCGCACTGCTCGCGCAGGGCGGGCGGCGAGCTACCGCAGTGCCATCGCCGGTTTCGAAGATTCTCCAGACGCTCCGGGAGGAAACCACTCCGGATCAGGCGATGCGCGACGTTCGCACGATTTGGGAGACCGATCGCTGGTTCACGTTCCCGAAATTCGAGGAGACTGCGAAGAACGTGGCGGCGATTATGAAGCGCGCGGGTCTCGAAGACGTCGAGATCGGCAACCCGCCGGCCGATGGAGTGACGCAGGGCGGCTTCTGGACAATGCCGCTCGCGTGGGACGTCAAAGTAGGCACGCTCGAGATCGTCGAGCCGCAGGTGCCCGCCGATCGGCGTGTGCTGGCGGACTATCAGAAAGTCCCGGCGTCGATTGGGATGTGGAGCGGCCCAACGCCGCCCGGCGGAGTTGTTACGGAAGTCGTCCTGGCGCAGGGAAACCTCGAGCAGATGGACCTGAAGGGCAAGCTCGTGCTCGGTGCGCGAACGGCGAAGACAGCGCTGGCGCGTGCCGGGGCGCTCGGGTTGATCAGCGAGAACACGGAAAACCGCGATCTGGTGGACGAGCGCGGCTGGGTCAATTCGTTCGGCGACAACGGCTGGAGTTTTACCAAAGGGAGTGCGCCGCTGGTGTGCTTTTCGATTACGCCGCGCGGTTCGCAGCTTCTGCGGGAACTGCTCCGCAAGGGTCCGGTGAAGGTTCGCGCGAATGTGGAGAGCCGGTATTACGCGGGTGTTTATCCGTACGTGACCGGCGTGATCCGCGGGACGGACGGAGCCAATGCCGAAGAAGTGCTGTCGCTGGGTCATCTCTACGAGCAGGGCGCCCACGACAACGCCACGGGCGTCGCCTCGATCATCGGCGCGGCTGAAACTCTCAACCGCCTCATCAAAGCCGGGAAGCTGCCCCGTCCGAAACGCACGATCCGAGTTTTGGGCATGGGCGAGTGCTACGGCACCATGTATTACCTCGAGCAAAACAAGGATCGCGTGAAGCGAACGGTGGCGGCGATGTGTATCGACTCGCCGGCCGGGCTGCAGAATCTCGCGGGCACCGAATACACGTGGATTCTGAACCCCCACTCCGCCAAGTCTTATGTCGACGCGTTTGTCCTGCGGCTTGCGGAGGAATACTATCCATCCGTCGGGCGGCCATTTCATTCGATGGAGCATCGAAGCTCCACCGACAACTATCTTGGCGATCCGTCGATCGGAATTCCGACGGTGATGCCGCACGGGGGATACGGCGTGCTCGCGCATCACAACAGCCACGACACGCCGGCGACGGTCGATCCCAAGTCGTTACGGGATTTGATGGTGATGAATGCCGCGTTTACCTACTTCATCGCGTCGGCCGGTCCGGCGGAAAAACGCTGGCTCGCAGAGCTTGCGCTGGCTCGCGGTCATAACCAGCTTTCGCTCGCGACCGGGAGGATCCTCGATCAGATCGCGATTGCGGAGAACGCGGACCGTCTCGGCAGGCTGCTGCATCAAGGCCGGGAACGCGTCGACTACTCGCTCGATCGGGAATCGCAGGCGGTGCGGTCGGCGGCGGCGCTGGAGGAGGGACTCGCGGATCTCGCCAGTGTTGCGGCGCGGCAGAAGGCGCGCCTGGAGCGAGCGGCGCGTGACCGCGGCGCGGCGTTAGGAGCCGGTCAAATCCAGCCAATCGCGCCGCCTCGGAATCCGGAGGCCGAGAAGATCGTGGTCCGGCGAAAGCGGATGGGCACGATCACGCTCGACGATCTGCCTCGGGAGCAGCGTGAAAATTACCCGGCGGCGTCCTTCTGGGGTGCGCCGGTAGCGGCGCTCTACTGGTGCGACGGGAAGCGGAATCTGGCGAAGGTCATCCGTTTGACCGAACTGGAAATGGGGGCGCAGCAATTCGACTTCGTCGGCTACTTCAAGTTCCTTGAAAGGCGCGGCTACGTCGAGTTCACCCGTCAGCAGGACCGGCCTGGTAATCGATTCTGAGCAGACTCAGCGGGGCAGAGCGACGCGCTTGACGCTGAGTACTTCGCGGCCTGACCCCCGGCCGCGATGCAGAAGCAGGTAGCGCCCATGCGGAGTCTGCTGCCTGAGGCAGCCCTCCGCCCTGCGCACGCGCCTACTCCGCCATGGGCGGCGGAAGGAAATCATAGTCGAGAATCATCTTCTCCTGAAGCGCGATCATGTGCTCGCGCTCGACGGCCTTCGTCTCTTCGCGACCCGACAAATTGTTCAGCTCGCCCGGATCTTTCTCGAGGTCGTAAAACTCGAACACAGGCCTTGGACGCTGGAAGTACGCCCGCTCGTGCTCCGGCTTCAGCTTCCCTTCGCGATGCGCCGCCATGATCTGCTGCCAGCCCGGCTCCCGAGAGCTGTCTACCGGCCAGTACTCCATGTGCGGCGTGCAGTTGTAAATCAGCTTCCAGCGGTCGCTGCGCACACACCGGGACAGATCGAACTCTGACGCCTTGGTCTGCGCGCTGAAGGGCGAATTCCCGTGATGTACCCGCGCTGCGAACAGATATTGCCGCGGCTGATGCGCCGCACCGGTCAGCAACTTGAGAAAACTCCTGCCCGACATTGATTCCGGCGGCTTGCCGCCCGCAGCTTCGATGAGCGCCGGCGCGACGTCCTCGCCTGAGACGAGCGCTCTTGTCGACGAGCCCGGCTTCACCTTCCCAGGCCACCGGACGATCATCGGGACATTCAGCCCCGGATCGTACAGCGAGCCCTTGCCGTGCGGGAATGCCATGCCATTGTCGCCGGCGAACACGACGAGTGTGTTTTGTTCGAGGCCGCGGCGCTTCAACACGGCCATCGCCTGCGCAAAGAAGCCGTCCATGCGTTCGACTTCACTGCAGT
>JBOGMR010000147.1:0-9461 GCA_050746825.1 Bryobacteraceae bacterium
CTCTTGGCGCGCTTGATCGCCATCTCGAGCGCCCGCTCGGCGACGCCGATGGCGCGCATGCAGTGATGGATGCGGCCGGGACCGAGCCGGCCCTGCGCGATCTCGAAGCCGCGACCCTCGCCCAGCAGGATGTTCGACACAGGAACCCGCACATTGTGGAAGTCGACTTCGGCGTGGCCGTGCGGCGCATCGTCGTAGCCGAACACCGTGAGCAGCCGCTTCACCTCGACGCCGGGAGTGTCCATGGGCACCAGCACCATCGACTGCTGCTGATGAATCTGCGCGTCAGGATCGGTCTTGCCCATGAAGATCGCAATCTTGCAGCGCGGATCGCCCGCACCGGACGTCCACCACTTTCGGCCGTTGATGACGTAGACGTCGCCCTCGCGCTTGATGCTGGCGCGGATGTTGGTTGCATCGGACGACGCCACGTCCGGCTCCGTCATAGCAAAGCACGAACGGATTTTGCCTTCCAGCAGCGGCTTGAGCCAGCGCTCCTTATGCTCGGCCGAACCGTAGCGGACCAGCACCTCCATGTTGCCCGTGTCGGGCGCTGAGCAGTTGAACACCTCGGAAGCCATTGGCGATCGACCCATGATTTCGCATAACGGCGCGTATTCCAGATTGGTGAGGCCCGCGCCGTACTCGCTATCGGGGAGAAAAAGGTTCCAGAGTCGCTCGCCTTTAGCTTTGTCTTTGAGCTCTTCAACGATTGGGACCGGCCTCCAGCGTTCCTCTTCGATCTGCTCATAGTAAATGCGCTCGCTTGGATAGATGTGCTGATCGAGAAACGCGCTGAGTTTCTTCTGGAGGGCCTTGACCTTCGGAGAATAGTCGAAGTTCATGCTGCGCGAGTCTATCAGCGGGGCCGCGATAGTGTCAATGTGAATTCAACATGTGAATTCAACACCGTGAATTCAACACCGTGAATTCAACACCGCACCGACGCTCGGCTGCTTCGTCCCAAGCTCGCCGAAATCATGTGCGTGGGGCCACCCGCGCACTCACCGCTCCGCGCCGCATTCGATCGCCTGCAAACTGAAATCGGCCACTGCTGCGAGGCACAGAAACTCGTCGCCTCAAATTTGACTCATTTGAATTACAATCTCTTGGGTAAGGACTCTTGTGGTCGCAAGGGAAGGATTTTCTGAGCAACCGGTAAGGGAGCGGCTGCCGAAGCGCGAAAAAAGCTACTTTGCCGGAGCCGCGGGCTTCGCCGCAGCCGGCGCCGGAGCGGCCGGTTTCGGCGTAGCGCTCAAATCGTTGCTCTGCTCCACTGCGACGAGATTTCCGTTCAAATCGCGGCGGGTCAGCGTCGTTTGGCTGCTTTTGACTTCGCGGCCGGCCGCGTCGGTGGTCACGTACGTAGTCTGCGAAACCTTCTCGTAATTATTGAAACGCGACGGATAGGTGCCCGAGCGCGCTCGAACGCTGGTGGTCTCAATGATTGTGTTGCCCGGTCCCGGCACTCGCTCCTTCACGATCTGCTCCTGCAGCCGCGGAGTTGAGCTGTTCACGTCACTGACGCGTCCCGCGGAAAATCTCGAGTACACATCAATCTGCTCCACCTGCGAACCGTTCGCTGCGGTTGTCGTCGTACCAATCGTACGACTGGCGAGCTCCAATTTGCCATCCGGTCCCACTTCGTAGCGCGTCGTGTCCACTTTCTCCGCGGCTCCGCTCTTGACGGTGGACTTGATCTCGCGCGCAAACTCCGACATGTTTCCGTTCAGATCTCGCCGGGAGGTGTTGGTCTGTACCTCCGCGCCCGAGCCCGCCGGCCGTTCCACCGCGACCGTTCGTTCGTACGGTTGCAGGCCGCCCGTGCCGGGCCGCTCCACTAAAGTGGTCGATTGCGTCGTGCCCGACTTCTTGATCTCGGTAGTCACCCGCTCGGAAAGCTGCTGCTGGCCGTTCATGTCTCGCGTGTACATCGTGGCCTGGACCGTGCCGCTGCCGTCCGGGCCCTTCCGCTCTTCGATGCGGATCAAATCCGAGTTTGTGGGGTTGCCGTTCTGATCGTAACGCTGCACGGTTCGCTCGATGACCTTCGTCTGTCCGTCGCTGCGAATTACGCGATCCTCAGTCTTCTGCAGCGGCACCGTGCGGCCGTTAATCGATCGGACCGTCTCTGTGCGCAAACCACCCGCGGCCGTTTCGCTGACGCTCAGCGCGGGCATCTCGACGCGGCGTCCGTTCATGTCGATCATCGACGGCGCAGACTGCCGCGTGGACTGCTGGCCGGATAGCGCCACCGTGAGCGCGCACACTGCCAGGGGAAGAACACGTCTCATGCCCTCATCATAGCTCAGCCGCCAAGCGGGGAGGTATCCGACAAAAGACTGATAAACTGGAAAGTTGTGACCCAGAAGACGTTTTATTTAGAGACGTTCGGCTGCCAGATGAACGTCCACGATTCGGAAAAAGTGATCGGTACGCTCCTGAACCAGGGCTATTCGCAAGTGGACGCGCCGGAAGCAGCCGAACTCGTCCTCTACAACACCTGCAGCATTCGCGACAAGGCCGAGCAAAAGGTTTTCAACAGGCTCCAGCAGTTCAAACGCGCAGCCGGTAAGGGCAAAGTTTTCGGCGTGCTCGGCTGCGTCGCGCAGCAGGAGGGCGAACGCATTTTTGATAAGGCGCCCCACGTGAGCCTGGTGTGCGGCTCGGCCAGCTACACGCGGCTTCCGGAACTGCTCGTGCAAATCGAAGCCGGCCACCGGCGTGTGACCGGCTTAAGTCTGGACACCGAAGAGACCTTCGACACGCCATTCACGCGGCGTGACAATCCGCATCGCGCCTACATCACGATCATTGAGGGCTGTGACAAATCGTGCGCGTACTGCGTCGTTCCGTTTACCCGCGGCCCCGAGCGAAGCCGCACGAGCGCCAGTGTGATGGAGGAAGCGCGGCGTCTGGCTGACGGCGGGCACACGGAAATCCAGTTGCTCGGCCAAAACGTCAACAGCTATCGCGATCCATCGCCGGCCGGTTGGGACTTTGCCACGCTGCTCGCGCGCGTGGGCGGGATTCCAGGGATCCGGCGCGTGCGCTTCACTACGTCGCACCCCAGAGATTTCGTCAAGGAAATCGTCGAAGCGATCGACGGCAATCCGGTGCTCTGCAATCACGTGCATCTGCCGGTGCAATCGGGTTCAAGCCGCGTGTTGCAGTTAATGGACCGCCTCTATACTCGCGACCAGTACATGCGGCGTATCGAGTGGATGAAGAGCGCCCGGCGCAACATTTCGATTACAACGGACATCATCATCGGATTCCCCGGGGAGACAGAAGAGGACTTCCAGGCGACGCTCGATCTGCTCGACACCGTCGAGTATGATTCGCTGTTCAGCTTCAAGTACTCGCCGCGCCCGAATACGGCTGCGCTGCAAATGGACGACAAAATACCCGAAGAAGAAAAAACGCGCCGGATCATGATTCTTCAGGAGAAGCAGCGGTCGATTCAGATCCGGCGAAACTCCGAGCTGATCGGCGCGGTGGAGGAAGTGCTGGTCGAAGGGCGCAACCAGGCCCTGGGACAGTGGATCGGACGAACGTCCCAGAATCGCACGCTGAATTTCACCCGCCCCGGCACTGGTGAGCCGCTCATCGGCTCCTACCTGCCGGTACGAGTCACGCGCGCCGGACCGAATTCGCTCGTCGGAGAAAGCCTCGCTGTCGTGTAGGGCGTCGCAGTGAGACATCCGGCTAGTGTGTTGTAATGGAGAAGGAGGCGGGCTATGGAACTCGAGATGAAAATCCGAGGGCTGATGATGGACCCGGTCACGAATATGCCCATCGTCATCCTGAAAGACGTGAACGGGAATAGCGTCTTGCCGATTTGGGTGGGGATCTACGAGGCCAATGCCATAGCGCTCGAAATCGAAAAAGTCACAACGCAGCGCCCGATGACGCACGACCTGATCAAGACGCTGCTGCTCGGTCTTGAAGCCGGCATCAAGAAGGTCGTCGTGAATGAGCTGAAAGACGACACCTTCTACGCGATCATCTGGCTGGAAAAAAATGGGGAGCTCATCAGCGTGGATTCCCGGCCGAGCGACGCGCTCGCTCTCGCGCTGCGCCTCGACTGCCCGATCTTCGTGGACGAGTCCGTGCTGAAGTCTTCGAAGCTCGCTGCGACCGCCTCGGACAAAATCGACACCGAGCAACTGCGGCGCTGGCTCGAGGGGCTGAACGACGAAGACCTCGGACGCTACAAGATGTAGCGCCCAATGATCGAAAAGCTGGAGCGGCTCGCCGCCGCCGGAATTCAACTGCTGCCCACAGACCAGATCGAGACTCACTTTGTCTTCGAGAGAGACGGTCTCGTTGCCCTCGTAGAGCGAAGGCCCGACGGCTTCGGTGCGATCGGAGCGCCGGGAATGCTCACCGAGGCGGGCATCGCCATGCTTATCTGGCGGGGCGAGCGCGGCTTCTTTGTCGCGAAAAACTTCGAACAGCCGGCTACCGACAACCAGATTCAGCGCTTGCGCAAGTTCGACGGCGACCTCAAGACTGCCCTACGGTAACTTCGGGAGCTGAGCAAGCGACTCAGGCTTCATCGCGGTTTCTGTGGCATCCACCCACTTCAGACTCTTCATCCGAAGCAGCACCGGCAGCGCATCGTCGCCGACCTTCGGCGCCTTCCACAAACTGAGACGCGCCAGCTTCGGCATTTCTGCAAGCGTTTCGAGGCCCCTGGCCGTCACTTGTGTGCGGCTCACGTCGAGCGACTGAAGCTTGGTGAGGCGAGCAAGCTTGGCCAGCCCGGCGTCGGTGATCCGCGTGCCCCCGATGTTCAGCTCTTCGAGGTTTGACAGCGCAGCTATGGTGTCGACTCCGGGATCGGTGAGTGTCAGAAACCAGAGTCCGGAGTCGGTGCGTTGCGAGCCGCTCACGTCGAGACTGGTCAACTGAGGCATCAGCTTCAGAAAGTGCAGCGCTGCGTCGTTGAGCTTGTTCCCTCCGATGAAAAGATGCCGGAGGTGGGTAAGCGACGTCAGCGCATCGAGCCCGTTATTGCTGATCTCCGCGAACCCTGCGTCGAGTGAAACCAGCGAAGTGATGACGGAAAGATGCTCGAGCCCCGTGTCCGTGATCTTGGTCCCGGTGACATCGAGACGTTCGAGCTTCTTCCATCCCTTGAGGTGCGCGAGTCCCTCATCCGTAACGTGCTCGGCGTAGCGCAGGCTCAGGTCCGCGACGGCTGCCAGCGGCTTGAGGCGCTCCATGCCGCGGTCGGTGATGCGTGTGTAGGAAAGGTCGAGCCGCTTGAGCTGCGGTATGCGAGCCAGCGTGTCGAGGTCGGAATCCGTCACCCAGGCAGCGCGCAGAATCACGCTGTGGATGCGGGACGTGGAGTCGCGCTCGACGCGTCCCCCTCTCGCCTCAACCCACGCCGCGATGTCCGCGTCGCTGGACGCGGCCAGCAGGATGGAAGATGTGAAAGCCAGAATGCAGAGCGCTGTAGCGCCCACTCCTTTACGGTCACGGTTCTGTGTGAGACCGCGCACGGAACCGCGACCGTGACGGAGCGGCCCGTGGTTCCTGGACAGTGCCCGGGCCACGTTAGCTCCCTCTCCGGTTCGGTAAGCTCGAATCGCGATCCCACACCACGTTGCATTCGGGCAGCGCTTCCTTCAGCTTCTTGTACGCAGGCTCTGTGACCAGAGTGTGGTAGAGATTGAGCAGCTTCAGATTCGCAAAGCCCTTGAGGTCCTCCACCGCGGCGTCGGTGATTCCCGCACTGTCGAGCCGCAATTCCGTCAGTGCCGCCAGCGGCTTCAACCGCGCGAGGCCCTTGTCCGTAATCTGCGTGTAGTCCAGATTCAGCTTCGCCAGACTGCGAAGCTGCGCGATCGCTTCCAACCCGGCGTCGGTGACCCGCGTGCGAATCAGGTTGAGCTCGGTGAGGCGCGTGAGATTCGAGAGATTCTTGAGACCCTTGTCGGTGAACCGGCCGTAGCTCAGGGAGAGATGCGTCAGGTTCTCGAGCGCTCCAACCGTAACCAGACTCGAATCGGCAATGTCGGTGCCGGCCACATCGAGGCGGCCAAGCTTCGCGAGCTTGCGGAGACCCCCGAGCGCCTCGTCGGTGATGTCGGAGTAGCTCAGCGATAGCCGCGAAAGGCTCTTCAGCGCGGCGAGATTTTCAATTGCCGCGTCCGTAAGCGCGTTGCCCGAAAGGTTCACTTCTTCCACCAGGTCCAGACCAGCGAGCTCAGAAAGTCCCTCTCCGCGCACCAGCGTGTAGTTCAGGCTGAGGCGGCGGAGATTGCGCAGCGTTCGAAGCTGCGCAAGGCCGGCGTCCGAAATCGTGGTATGGCTCACGTCGAGATCCGCCAGCGACGTGAGCTTCGCCAGATGTTGTGCGCCCACGTCGCTGATCTGAGTCGTCGAAAGATCGAGCTGCTCGAGATCGCGCAGGCTGGCGAGGGTAGCAAGCTGCGCGTCGGAAATCCCTGCGCCGCGCAAACTGACGCCGCGCACTCGCCCGCCGGATGCCTCGATCTTTCCGCCAAGCGCTTTCACCAGTTCCTCGGCGCCCGCGTCAGTTCGCAACGGCTTCGCGGCGGCGGTCGCGGTTACTGAGGAATCGAGGAACGCCACCTGACATTGCTCGAGGGTCGCCCGCAGTGCATCCACGCCCGTGCGCGTCGCGCGCGTGTAGCGCAGATCGAGGTGGGCCAGGTTTTTCATCGCACGCAGCCGCTCCAGACCGGCATTGGTGATGCGTGTGCGATAGAGGTTCAGTTCCTCGAGTTTCGTGAGTCCGGCGAGGTGTTCGAGTCCCGCGTCGGTGACCGCGGCGCCCAGCAGATTCAGCTTCCGCAGCTCCTTCAGATTTTTCAGGTGCGGCATCCCGGCGTCCGTGATCCGTCCGCCGTACAGGTCAAGCTCGGTGAGTTGGGTCAAATCGGCGATCGCGGCCAACCCATCGTCCGTGATGAAAGTGTCGCGCATGTAAAGCTTCGAGAGCTGCTTCATTCCCCTCAGCGACTTCATCCCCTCATCGTCGAAGGGCGTGTAACTCAGATCCAGATAGCGAAGATTGACAAAGGGGGCAAGACTCGCGCCTTTGATCCTGGTTTGCGAGAGACGCAGTTCCTTGATTCCGGTCAACGGCGCCAGGAGCGTGAGACCTCTGTCCTGCACGTTGATGTTGGTCAGAAAGTGAAGGCTGAAATGAAGCTTCTCGAGATTCGTCAGGCGAGCCAGGTGTTGCATCTCGTTGTTCGCGTCGAGGCGGCTTCCGGCGCCCGGATTCCATTGCGTACCGGGCAGAAACAATTCCTTGAGACCGCTGAGTACCGCGAGGCGCTTCAGCTCGGACGGCTCGACCAGCGTTCCGACCAGGTTGACGCCCGTGACGCGGACCTCTCCGGCCGGAAGCGACGTCGCGCGCGCAATCGGCTCGGCCTGGCCCTCGATCACAACACGCCCGCCCTGGCGGATGACCCACTCGGCAACGTCGCGCTCGGACGCCTCGGCGGCGCGCGCAAGCGACGCTAACAAAAACACCAGCACGAAGGAGACAACGCGCAGCATCCCTTTGATTATAAACGTCTGCGCGGAATCCGCGTGATATACTCGGGTTGGAATCAGTCACCCAAGTTTTTGAGGACTCCTGCCATGCCGCAAGACGTGACGCGTCGCGATTTTGTGAAGTCCGCCGGAGCCGTGTCCACGGCCGCCGCTGCAGTTACAGCGCTGGAGGGCGCGCCGGCCATTCAGACCGTGAAAGCCGCCAACAACCAGGTTCAGTATGGAGTCATCGGGACCGGCAGCCGCGGCCAGTACCTGCTTCGCCACACCAAGTCGATCGACTCGGGCCGGTGCGTGGCGGTTTGCGACGTCTTCGAACCCAACCTCAACGCGGGCGCTCAGATCCACAACACCAATCCGAAGAAGTTCAAGGATTACCGCGAGCTGCTGGCACAAAAGGACGTCGATTGCGTGATCATCGCGACGCCCCTGTACCAGCATTTTCCCGTGACGCGCGACGCCCTGCTGGCCGGCAAGCACGTATTCTGTGAAAAGAGCCTCGTGTTCAAGCCCGAAGAAGTTCACGCGCTTCGCGCGCTGGCCAATGAGCGGTCGAAGCAGGTCCTCCAAGTCGGTTTGCAGCGGCGCTATAGCAAGTTCTATCAGACTGCCAAACAGATGGTCGATAAGGGTGTGCTCGGCCAGGTCACGCATATGTCGGGGCAGTGGCATCGGAACACTTTCAGCCGCGATCCGTGGAACCGGGCTCTTCCTCCCGGCACGACCGACCGTCAGTACAACTGGCGCAAATATCGCGAGTTTTCCGGCGGGTTGACCGCTGAGCTTGGCTCGCACCAGATTGATGTAGCGGATTGGATGTTCGGATCGATCCCGGAGTATGTCGTGGGCGTCGGCGGCCTCGACTACATCAAGGACGGCCGTGATATCTATGACAACATCCAACTCATCTTCAAGTATCCGAAAGGTCAGAAGATGACTTACACGTCGATGAGCACCAATCAGCACCTGGCGCTGTTCGGCGGCGCACGCAATCAGTTTGGCGAAATGATCATGGGCACCGACGGCACGATCGAGATTACGGTCGGAACCGATGACGAGCCCGCGATCGGCCTTTTCTTCCGCGAGCCGGCCAGGACTCAGACCACTCCCGCGGGTGCGAAGAAAGAGGGCCCCGCGGTTTCCGGCGCCTCGCTCGCCGGTACGGGCTCGGGTTCGAAAGGCATTCCGATTCTATTCGAGAAGGACGAGATCACAGGCAAAGAGTCGTTCATCGAAAAAGAACTGAAATTCGCCCGGCGCTGGCTGTATTCCAAAGGCGTGATGGTGCCGGAGGAAGATAAGAATCCAGTGGATGTTGAAATGGAAGCCTTTTTCGAGAGCGTTCGCACCAGCGCGCGTCCCAAGGCTGATCTCGAAGTCGGCCTCGCGGATTCAACTGCCGTGATCCTGGCAAACCTCGCGATGGACGAGGGCCGCCGCATCTACTTCAGCGAGATCGACAAAATGGGCCGCGGCGAGGCGCCGAAAACGAAGAAGGGGTAGTTCGCTACTTTCCGCACGCGTCGCTCAAACTGTGCGCGCGCGAACCGCCGGCGCCAATCCCAAGCAGCAATTCATCAAACGTCTGCAACGGTACCGCATTGCCTTTCTTCCCCACAGCCGGCAGCAGCGCCCATTTATCCGCCGCGCTCAATGAAAACGGACCGCCGGCCGCGTCTGGCTGTAGCTGCGACGGAAGAAGCTCCGCCTGGCCGATCGGGATGCACAGCTCGGGATGATCGAACGGCGCCCGCTCGTAGCGCACGCGATCGTCGCTCAGCGATTTCAGGAACGCCACCAGCGCGGTGCGTTCACCGTCGTCGAAATTGCGGCGGCCGATGCCCGGGCCCAGGTTTCCCCCGTCCGGAAAGTCCCCGCCGCGCGAGTAAAACTCTACCACTTGCGCCAGCGTCGCC
>JBOGMR010000148.1:0-4439 GCA_050746825.1 Bryobacteraceae bacterium
CGCCGACGGAGCGGCTCGTGTCGTAGGAGTCCAGGCAGATGAAGTGGACGTTGCCGTAATCGAACGAGTAGTACGCTTCGGTGCCCGAAGCCAGCCCCCCGGCTTCGCCGTTCTTGGGGAGCGTGAAAATGTCGTAGTAGGGTCCGGTCTGTGTAGCCGAGTCGGCGGTGTGACCGTCGTGGTTGCCGAGCGTCGGCCACAGGACGCTCTTGCGCAGCATGGTTTCGTAAATATTGAAAACGGCTGCCTGGTATTCGACATCGGTACCGTCTGGATAGGCGTTGTCGCCGAGCATCAGCCAGAGATCGGTGTGGCGCGCTCCGGTGAAGTTGTAATACGCGTCTCGCACCGCCATCGCGTTTGCATTGGCGGTTCCGGAGTCGCCGAGCACCCAGATGCGTGTGGGCTTGAATGTCCCGGGGGCAGGCGCGGTTATGAAAAAGTAGTTGGCGTTACCGCCCGCCTGGACGGCGGCGGAGGAACCTACCGAGTAGTAGTAAGTGGTGTTCGCGCTGAGGCCGGCCAACGCGACGGCGTGCTCGGTGGCCGACGGCGCGTCCGTCACGCAAGTGGACAACGCCGCCGGGCTCGCTCCGTAACAAACGCGGCTGTCGGTGGCCGCGCTGGTGCGCCACCGCACCACGATGCTGTCCTGGCTCCCGCGCTGCAGGTAGGGATTGCGGGTCACAGAGACCGCTTGCCCGGAGAGGTAAACGGCGACGAGCAACGCCCCGGCCCCGACCGTCACTAACGTTCGCTTCCAGGTATTCATGCGATGTCTCCATATTTCAACGCGGCCGCCAGCCTCCGCAGCGCCGCCCGCAGCCGCTTCTCGGTCTCACGAGTGGCCGGAGCTACGCGCCGCGACGGGGGCAGCGATTCGAGAGCGGCCAGCGCCGCGCGGTAAGCTGCGTGCGCCTCGGCTCGCCGCCCGGCCCGCTCCAGGATTTCCGCACGGCGAGCCAGCCACGGATCCTTGCGCGCCGAGCGTGCCGCGACCCGGTCCAGCCGCGCCAGGGCCGAGTCGTAGCGCTTCTGATCGGCCTCGAGATCTACGGCCGCGAGCTGAAGCGTGACGGAGTCATTGAGCCGGCCGAGTCCTTCATCGAGACCCCGCAGGGCGTCGTCGGCGCGGCCCGCCTTCACCAGCGCGTTGGCGCGCTCCAGGTAGTGTTCCGGCTGTGGCCGCGACGTGGTGGCGAGGCCGCGGCTGAACTCCTCGGCCGCTTCCCCATGTCGCCCGAGCCCGGCCAGCAGCCGCGCCCGCAGGATCCGTCCCTCGCCGTGCCGCGGATCGCGCGTAAGAAACCGGTCGACCGCAACAAGAGCGGCCTGCGGCCGGCCCGCTTCGAACAGGCTTCGTCCGCGCGCCAGATCGACCGCTGCCATTTGCGGATCCAACTGTGCTGCGCGGTCATAATCGGCCAGCGCCGGGTCCCATTGCTGCAAGGTCCCGTACAGCTCGCCGCGCTTGAGGTAAAGGTCGGCGTCATTCGGTTGCCGGCGGATCCGTTCGCTCACTTCCCGGATCTGCCACGCCATGTCGCCATGCGCTGCGAGCGGTAGACGCAGGAGGAACACCGCGAGCGTCAGAGCTAGCGACGCATTGACGCGATCGTGTGCGATGGTTGCCTCCGTGCCGTAATGGCCTCAGAAAGCGTACCACATCAGCTAAAGAAAGTACCAGTACTACTAAAAAGGGCCCGTTTCACGCCTTCCGGATCTGTCACCAGACAGGTGTTTGTGGCGTGCAACGACGGCGGGCCGGCGCCTGAGGCAGACCGGCGCCTGAGGCAGACCTAAGACCTGCCGCAGGCGACCATCATGGTTTCCGAGGCTCCATCATCAGAGCAATCCCTTCCAAAACCGCTTGCAGACGCCCCGCCGGGAGCCTACCAATGCGCTCGCGCAACCGCGACTTGTCGACTGTGAAGATCTGCGAAATATTGACGGCACTCTGCTTGGGTAAGTTGCCCTCGCCCGCCTGCAGCATGACGTTACCGGGCGCTCGCGCGCGCTTGAGGTTCGATGTCAAGGCGCAAACGACGACCGTGTTAATGCGGCTTTGATTAAAGACGTCGTTCTGAACCACGACGTGTGGGTGCCGGTAGCCAGGACCAGAGCCGATCGGCTCGCCAAGGTCGACCCAGTACACCTCGCCCTGACGGATCACCGTTTCGCTTTCAGCGTGCGGCGTTGCAAGCGCACCATCTTGTCACGCAGGGCTCGCTCCGATTCATCCGGGGCATCGTCGTAAGCGGCGTTGAGTTGCCGCAGCATTTCCCGATTCTGCTGGCGGCGGACGAATTCCTCTAACGCCCTTGCGAATAATCCGCTGCGCGTCATCCGCAATCGGGCCGCCAAGGCTTCAGTCTCCTGAAACAAAGTTCGCCTGATGGACACCGCAGTTCTAACTGTAAGGGCCACGCCTCGATCATAACAGGAGTTTGATCAGTGGTATAACCAGTCCGTGTCGGGGGACGCTGGCGGCGGCAACCCGCGGAGAACCTCCGATTTCAGCGATGGGCCTGATGACTTCGGCAAGCGCGTTCGTATCCAGAATGATCATTTCCCGGGATCTGGTGGTCGCCGGATTGGTTCACGCGGCAGAGGCGGCAACTCTACGCCGCCGAGCGGGGCAAAAATAGCGCACTACCGGATCTCGCGGGCCTCCCACGCCCTGTGATAACATCCACAAACTGAGAGGGTGTCATGAACGTAAGGGTGATCGCAGTCGGAATCTTGGTGGCGGCTGGCGCGCTGGCTCAGCAGAAGCTCGGCACGGTGAACGCGGAAACGCCGGAAGGAGCGCTGCTCCAGCAGATCGGCACGGAACAGGACCAGGCCAAACGGATTGTACTGCTGGAAGACTTCGCGAGCAAGTTCCCGAAGCACGAAGGGATCGGCTGGGTCCTGGCGAACGCGCAGGCGGCTTACGTCAAAGCGGGCGACGTTGACAAGGTAATTGAAACCGGCGAGAAGCTGATCGCCCACGATCCGAACGACCTTGATTGCGCGTACGAAACCCTGCAGGCGGCGGTCAAGAAGGTCAACCCCGACGCCGTCATCAAGTGGTCTGCTCTCACGGCTCAGGTTGCAGCCAAGGTGGCTGCGTCGCCGAAACCGGGCGATGAGGACGAAGTAGAAGCGTGGAAGGCCCGCGTCGACCGCGCCAGGCAGATCATCCCGCGCAGCGAATTCGAGCTCTACAACGTCGCTTTGCAGGCGCAGGACCCGCGCAAGCGCATCGAGCTGGTCGAGGCGCTGCGCCAGCGCAACCCGAAGAGCGAATACATGAGCAAGATGAATTCGCTCGCGTTTGTTTCTTTCCGCCAGATCGGGGATAACGACAAGACGCTGGCTGCCGCCGAGCGCATCCTCGCTACCGATCAGTCCGACGAGGACATCCTTGCCTTCGTCGCCGATCAGTATTCGCAGAAGAAGCGTGATCCGGACAAGATCATCGAGTATGCGAACAAACTCGTCGAAGTGCTCAACACCAAGCCCAAACCGGAAGGCGCGAGCGACGCGGACTGGACGAAAAAGAAGGAAACTCTGCTGGGCCTCGGGCATTTCATGAGCGGCAGCACGTACTTCAATCAGAAGAAGTACAAGCAGGCCGACACGTCGCTGCGCGCGGCTCTACCCTTCACGACGGGGAACGACACGCTGAAGGGCGCGACTCTGTTCTTTCTGGGCTTGTCCAATCACAACATGGGCAACTACAACGACGCTCTCAACTTCAGCCAGCAGTGCGCCGCAGTCAAGAGCCAGTTCCAGGCCAAGGCCGCTGAGAACGTTCGCGTGATGAAACAACAAGGCCCGCCTGCGCCGAAGAAGAAGAAATAAGCTTCGCGCCGAATGAATATCCTGGTCGCGAACCTTGGATCGACTTCTCTCAAATACCAGATCCTCGACATGCCCGCGGAGCGCGAGCTCGCGAAAGGCAAGTACGAGCGCGTTCGCGACTATCGGGACGCCATCGCGCACATCGGAACCGGCGGCGTTCGGGTCGACGCGGTCGCGTTCAAGACCGTCCACGGCGGTCCGCAGTGTCGCGGCACGTTCCTGATAGACGACGGCGTTATCCGGCTGCTCGAACAATTCCTCCCCGCGGCGCCCGCGCACAACGCGATCTATATCACCGGAATCAGAGCCTTCCAGGAGGCCATGCCGAACGTGCCGCTCGTTGCGGCCTTCGACTGCGAATTCCACCGGACCATGCCGGACTACGCCCGCCATTACGGCGTGCCGCAGTCCTGGCGCGACGAGGGCGTCGTCCGCTACGGCTTTCACGGCTCCTCGCATCAATACGTGAGCGAGCGGGCGCCGGTGATCGTGGGACGCCCGCGCGAATCGCTGCGCCTGGTAAGCTGCCATCTCGGCGGCAGTTCGTCGATGTGCGCGATCGACCGCGGCAAATCGGTCGACACCACGAT